>JAAFHD010000288.1:2210-4976 GCA_013298245.1 Alphaproteobacteria bacterium | reverse complement strand
TCTGGGCATCGCCGCCGCATCGCTCAATCTCATCCTCGGGCATGGCGGCATGGTCAGCTTCGGGCATGCGGCGTTTTTCGGTTTGGGTGGCTATACGGTCGGGATTTTGTGGGAACATTTCCGCCTGGCCGAACCCATCTTCGGGCTGATCCCGGGCAGCAACCAGCTGCTGGTCACCGCACCGGCCGCGATGCTGGTCGCGGGCATCGCGGCGGCCGCGATCGGCGCGCTGTCGCTGCGCACATCGGGCGTGCAGTTCATCATGATCACGCTGGCCTTCGCGCAGATGGTGTTCTTTCTGTTCGTCGGCCTGAAGGCCTATGGCGGTGATGACGGGCTGATGGTCAGGCGCCGCAATGAGGTGCCGTTTTTGGATATGCGCGACATCAACCAGCTGTACTGGCTGTGCCTCGGCGCGCTGGTGTTGTGGCTGTGGTTCCAGCACCGCCTGGTGCAGTCGCGCTTCGGCCGCGTGCTGGAGGGCATCCGCCAGAATGAACGGCGCATGGCCGCGCTCGGCATCAGCACATACATGTACAAGCTGGTCGCCTTCGTCATCGCCGGCATGGGCTGCGGCCTGGCGGGTGCGCTGACGGTGAACTACCTGCGCTTTGTCTCGCCCGATCTGCTGGCCTGGCAGAAATCGGGGGAGCTGATGATCATGGTGATCCTGGGCGGCATCGGCACGCTGCTGGGGCCGGTGGTGGGGGCGGCGGCGCTGGTCGGGTTGGAATACGTGCTGGGCGGCATCACCGAGCATTGGCAGGTGATATTGGGGCCCATTTTGCTGCTGGTGGTGCTGTTCTGGAAGGGCGGGATTCTGGGCGTGCTGGGGATCAGGCGTCGCTGACGGCGGCGATTTTGCGGCATTTGCACATCTAAGGCCCGAACCCCTCGCGCAGCTTGTCCACCAAGGGCAGCGCCCTGGGCTTGGGCCGCCGTGCGGCCTGGCGCCGCGCATAGACCTCGTTCAACAAAATCTCCCCATCCGCCGAGCGCACCAGCGTCAACCGGCGCGAGAAAATCGCATCCGACCCCTCATGCCGCCCAATCAGCACAATGCCCGCCTTGGGCAGCGCGGTCGTCAACAGGCGCAGCATGTGGTTCGCGTGGTCCTGGCCCAGCGCATCCGTCGCATGGCCCAGCACGATCCAGGCCGGCCGGTGCAGCAGCAGCCGCGCAAACGCGATGCGCTGCAATTCGGCCGCCCCCAGCACGCGCGACCAATCCGCACTCTCATCCAGCCGCGCGATCAGCGGCGCCAATTCGACGCAATCCAGCACGGCGGCCAGTGCCGCATCATCATGCGCGGCCGGCCCGAGCGGAAAGCTCAACGCATCGCGCAGTTGGCCCTCGGGCAGGAAGGGGCGCGCACCCATCGCCATGATGCTGGCCTCATCGGGCAAATCCAGCATGCCGCGCCCCCAGGGCCAGATGCCGGCCAGCACGCGGAACAGCGTGTCCATCGCCTCCGCGTCGCCATCGACCAGGATGTGCTCGCCTGGTTCCACCCAGAGCGTCAGCGGTGGCAGCATCGCGGTGCCGTCGGGGGCGGCCACGGACAATGCCTGCGCGCCAATCCATGACCCCGGCGTGCGGTCGAGGTTGATCGCCGTCTCACCGCGGCGCGCGGCTTCCTGGGCCACGGTTTCCACCGCTTCCTCCAGCGCCAATATGCGCTCGACCGAGGCGCGCCATTCGGCGATGCGCGCCAGGTTCTCCACCGGCCAGGACAGCGCATTGGTCACCTGCTGGAAGGCCGCCGCCGACTGGATCAACCGCCCCAATGACAGCGTGCCATCGAGGAAACGCGGCGTGCCGACCAGCAGTGGCAGCACCCCCGCCAGTGCGCCGTGCACGGCGGAAAACGCGGCGAGGCGCGCGAGGCCCACCGTCTGTTGCCACCATGACGGCAGCATGGCCGCGAAGACCGCGCGCAGGCGGCGGCGTTCGGTGGCCTCCGCGCGCGCGATGGCGATGGGCTCGCCGGCTTCGCGCACCACGGCCAGGCTGAAGCGGAAATCGGCTTCCCGCGTCTGGCGCGCATCGGTCGCGCGCACCAAGGGCCGGCCCAGCATGAACGCGATGGCCGCACCTATCCCGGCATAGCCGAAGGCCAGCAGCACCAGGTGCCCCGGCACCGCCACACCGCCCAGCATCACCCAGCCCGAGAGCGACCACAGGATGCCCACAAACGCGAACAACAGCAGCGTGGAGTACAGCAGGCTGCTGGCCATATCGACCGTATGTTCGACCGCGATGCGGATGTCTTCCGCGATGCGGCCATCGGGGTTGGCGTGCTCACCGGGGATCAGTGCGGCCTGGTAGTGGCGGCCCTCGGCCATCCAGTGGCGCAGCACGCGGCGCGTCAGCCAGCGGCGCCAATCCAGCTGCCATTGCCGGCGCACCAGCACATGCAGCGTATTGGCCAGCATCATGCCCATCAGGATGGCCAGGAAGATCACCACCTGGGCCATGGCGTGTTCGGTGTCGCGGCGTTCCAGCGCGTCGAACAGGTCGGCCGACCAGACATTCAGCCGGATGGCGAGGGCTGCCTGCGCCATCACCAGCAGTGCCAGTGCTGCCACCAGCAAACGCGGGCGCCATTGGCCGCGATCGGTCCAATAGGCGCCGGTCAGGCCATAGCAGGCGGAGAAGAAACGGCGGGGCGGTTCGCTGGGCGCGGCCGCGCTCACGCCGTGTGCGGTGTGATGGGCATGGATGCTCCGCGCCAGATGGGCGCGGGGCGGTGTAGCACGCATTGCT
>JAAFHD010000288.1:0-2200 GCA_013298245.1 Alphaproteobacteria bacterium | reverse complement strand
CGCTGCGGTGCGGCGATCAACCGAAGGTGACGCCGCACCGCACCGCGGTCAGGTCCAGAGGAAATCCGCGTTCGACAGATCGCCGATATCCACGCCTGTCAGCGTGATGGCCATGTCGGCCGTGCCATCGCCCATGCTGTCGATCTGCAGGAGCTTGGTGGTGTTGTCGAAGCGGGCCTGGCTTTCGCCCGTATCGGTAAAGGCGGCGCTGCCCAGGAATTCGAAATACCCGCGCTGCAGGCCGCTGAAGACCAGCATATCCGCGCTGGCGTTGAAGTCGGTGATGGTATCGCCCGCACCGGTCGCCGATTGCAGGATATTGCTCCAGACGAAGCGGTCAGCGCCCAGGCCGCCCGTCATCGTGTCCACGCCCAGGCCGCCGATCAGGTTGTCGGCCGCCGCGCCGCCGGTCAGTGCGTCATTGCCCTCGCGGCCATCCAGCACGACGTGCTGCGAGCCGGAGGCGGTGATGGTGTCCGCACCGGTGCCGCCCGTGACGGCCTCGGTGTTGCCGACGGCCACGCTGTTGGTGCCATTGGCCAGCACCAGGCGGTCGATGCCGGTGCCCAGATCAATGGTCGCACCGGTGATCGCACCGGTGAAGGTGATGCTGTCGCGCGCGGTGCCGCCGGTGATGGTCTCCACACCCGACACGCTGGCGATATTGGCGAAGTTGCCGAGTGTCAGGCTGTCAGCCCCCGCACCCAGATGGATCACCGTGCCCATGACGGCCTGCGTCAGCAGGGTCACCGCATCCGCACCCGTGCCGCCGGTGATGCTCTCGATGCCCGAGGCGGTGATGGTGTTGGCACCATTGGCCAGCACCAGGCTGTCGATGCCCGCGGCCAGGTTCACGGTCGCGGTGACGGCAGCACCAAAGGTGATGGCGTCCACCAGCGCATTGCCCGTCACCGTCTCCACATTGGACAGCGTCAACGTATTGGCGAAGTTGCCCAGCGTGACACTGTCCGTGCCCGCGCCGAGGTTCCAGTTGCCGCTGAGCTGCAATTCCAGCGCTGTGATCACATCGGCACCATCGCCGCCCGTCACGGTCTCGACGCCGCCCAGGCTGACGGTGTTGCCACCATTGGCCAGCGTGACACTGTCAGTGCCAAGGCCAAGGCGCATCACCGTGCCGGACAGGGCGGCCGAGAAGGTCAGCGCATCAGCCGCGATGCCGCCTGTGATGGTCTCGATATCGGCGGCCAGGGTCAGTGTGTTGGCGCCTGTGCCGGCCAGGATCAGCTGGTCAGCACCCGTGCCCAGCACGATGGTTGCACCGCTGACGGCCGCCCCCAGTGTGACGATATCCGCGGCCGTGCCACCGGTGATGGTCTCGGTGTTGGCGATGGTCAGCGTGTTGGCGAAGTTCGCGAGCGTCAGCGCATCTGTGCCCGCGCCGAGGTCGATGACACTGCCGACCAAGGCCTGGGTCAGCACCGTCACGGTATCAGCGCCGGTGCCGCCGACAATGTTCTCGATGCCAGAGGCGGTGATGGTGTTGGTGCCATTCGCCAGCGTCAGGCGATCGGCGCCGGCGGCCAGGTTCACGGTCGCGGTCACAGCAGCACCAAAGGTGATGATGTCCACCGCCGCATTGCCGGTGACGGTTTCCACATTGGACAGCGTGAGCGTATTGGCGAAATTGCCGAAGGTGACGCTGTCCGTGCCAGCACCGAGGTTCCAGCTGCCGGCCAGCTGCGCTTCGGTCACGGTGATCACTTCAGCACCGTCACCACCGGTCACGGTTTCCACACCGCCCAGGCTGATGGTGTTGCCACCATTGGCCAGCGTGACACTGTCGGCGCCAAGGCCAAGCCGGATGGCCGCGCCGGACAGCGTGGCCGAGAAGGTCAGCGCGTCAGCCGCGATGCCGCCGGTGATGCTCTCGATATCGGCGGCCAGCGTCAGCGTATTGGCGCCGGCGCCGGACAGGATCAGCTGGTCCGCACCGGTGCCCAGCACGATGGCAGCGCCATTGACGGCAGCACCCAGGGTCACGATGTCCGCACCCGTGCCGCCGGTGATGGTCTCGGTGTTGGACACGGTCAGCGTATTGGCGAAGTTGCCCAGCGTCAGCGCATCCGTCCCCGCGCCGAGGTTGATGACGGTATCCACCACCGCCTGGGTCAGCAGCGTCACGATATCAGCACCCGTGCCACCGGTGAGCGTCTCGATGCCCGAGGCGGTGATGGTGTTG
>JAAFHD010000287.1 GCA_013298245.1 Alphaproteobacteria bacterium | reverse complement strand
CGCTGGGCCTGGTGAATGCGCCGCCGGGTGCGGTGCGTTTCGCGCTGGATGCGGCGATTGC
Source organism: Alphaproteobacteria bacterium (assembly GCA_013298245.1). GTDB lineage: Bacteria > Pseudomonadota > Alphaproteobacteria > Acetobacterales > Acetobacteraceae > Rhodovarius. Next base: position 4,919 of record JAAFHD010000287.1, on the reverse strand, counting down.
GCACGGCGACGCACCGCTCTGGTCGCACCCGCTGCGCAACACCGCCAGCACCGCGATCCTGCCCGCCGATCTGCGGCGCTTCATCGAAGGCCTGGGCCACGCCATCACGGTGGTCGATCTGGACGCCTTGGGTTAGGCTGCAACCATGCACCGACGCGCCACGCTGCTGCTGCCCGCAGCCCTCGCCGCCTGCGCCGAACCGCCGGCGCCGCAGCCCACCGCACCGCCGATTGCCTATGAGTTCCTGCCGCGCCTGCGGCTTGATGTCGCGGATGTGCAGGTGGAAAACCGCGCACCACCCGCGGGCCTGACCGATCTCGGCGCGCAGCTGCGACCAAGCCCGGCGGATGCCGTGCAGATCATGGGCCGCGACCGCCTGGCCGCGAACGGCACCAGCGGTGTGGCGCGCTTCATCGTGACGCGGGCTGCGATGCTGCGCGAGGCCGCACCGCGCCAGGGCGGCATGTTCTCGGGCGATTCGGGTGAACGCCTGACCTGCCTGCTGGCCTGCCGCCTGGAAGTCAGCGCCGAGGATGGCCGCCAAGGCTTCGCCGATGCCGAAGTGCGCCGCACCGCACCCAGCGAGAACAACCCCGCCGCCCGCCTGCGCACGGCCGAAAACCTGTTGCGCCGCGCCAGCTTTGAATTGAACGCGGAGTTCGAATTCCGCGTCCGCCAATCGCTGCGTGCGCTGCTGGTGGAGGGCGAGCGCGCAGCGCCGCCACCCAACGATGGCGTGCGGCGTGAGAGTATCTAGAGTCCGGTCCGACCAGGCTGAAGCAGCCTGGTCGGTGAATCGGCCTCTCGACAATTCGAGGAGGAAGCAGCATGCCCATCAAGGTCAGCAACCCGGCCGGCGTCCACAAGCCGGCATCGCCCTATTCGCACGCCGCGCTGGTCACCGGCACGGGGCCGCGGTTGGTGATTTCCGGCCAGGTCGGCATGGCGCCTGATGGCAGCGTGCCGGCCGATGGGGCAGGGCAGGTCGCGCAGGCGTTGCAGAACCTGGGCACCATCCTGGCGGCGCATCAGATGAGTTCGGCGAACATCGTGAAGATGACGGTCTTCCTGACCAATGTCGCGTTGATCAAGGCGTGGCGCGAACAGCGCGGCGCCTTCATGGCCGGCCATGAATCCGCCAGCACATTGCTGGTTGTGGCGGGCCTCGCGGACCCGCGCTTCGTGGTGGAAGTGGAGGCCGAAGCGGCGCTTTAGCCGCTGTGAGAGAATGATTCACCGCGCCGGCGTTCCGCCTTCGCGGATCATGCTCTAGCAGGCTGCTGAAAAACTGGACGGGTCGGTCTGGCGGGTCATTTCCGCGCACGATTCGTTCGTGCCTCGCCAGGATGAACAACATCCTGGCTTCGTCCCGGCCTTTCGTGCACGAAAATTCCCTCGCCAGCCCTCAACCGCCAGTTTTTCAGCAGCCTGCTAGCCCGCTTCCACGCCGCACCATTCGGCGATCAGCGCTGCCGTCACAGCCACCGCGCGCAGATGGTCGGCCACATCCACCCACTCATCCACCTGGCCATTCTGCGTCAGGCTGCCACCCAGCGGGCCGATCCCCACGCAGGGAATGCCCTTCTGCACCATCGGGTTGCGGATATCGCTGGCAGTGTGCAGCGGGTTGACGAAGGGCATTGTGCCGGTCTGTTCGGCGATGACGCGGCGCGTGGCTTCCAGCAGCGGATGGCCATCGGGCACTTCGGCGCCGGTGACGCCGGCGGGGAAGGTGATGCTTGGCGGATGCGCGGCAAGCCATGCGTCGCTGCGCGCGGCATCGGCGATGGCGGTCTCGATGTCGGCGCGCACGGCTTCCAGCGTTTCGCCGGGCGGGAAGGCGATGGCGCCGGTGATGACGCATTCCAGCGGCATGCGCGATGCCTTCGGCCCACCGCCGGTGATACCAGCGACCAGCAGGTTGGTGGCGCGCCCGATCGCGGCATCCAGCACGGCATGCCGCACGCGCGCACCACGCGCCGCATCAAGTGCTGACAGCGCATCCAGCACAATGCGCGCCTTGTCGATCGCGTTGACCGCCAGGTGCGCGAAGCTGGTGTGGCCGGGTTCCGTCGTGTCCGGCGCGCGGCCCTTCACCACAATGCGGAATTCCAGCTGGCCGGAGGCATGGGTCTTCACCTCGCCCATGCCGGCACCCGATTCCGCCGGGTGCAGATACACCGCCGCATCGGCCGGCGGCAGGCTGTGCAGCAGCGCATGCACGCCGCGCGCATGGCGCTTGGACGGCGTGCTGGCCACCACCACGCGCCCCCGGGGCGTCAGCCCGGCGGCACGCAGCACATCGAGTGCGGAGACCATGATCGCAACACCGGAAAGGTCATCGGAAATGCCCCAGCCATAGAGCCGCCCATCACGCACCACACCCGCGAAGGGATCGACCGACCAGCCATGCGCAGGCTGCAACGGCTCACTGTCGGGGTGCGCGAAGAGGATCATGCTGGGGCCATCGCCCGCGCCGGCCTCGCCCAGGATGGCGCTGCGTTCTTCGGGTGGCGGTTGGGCTGCGAATTCGTGCAGCAGCTGCACATCGGCGGGGAAGTAGCGGTGGTCACGCACGGTGGCACCGGCCGCGCGCAATGCATCGGCGAGGCAGTTCTGCACGGCGGCCTCGCCGTCAGGCTGTGCGGCGATCAACGCGCGCAGCAGTGCCAGTGCTGCATCGGCGCGCGCGGTGGCGGCGGCCTGGATCAGTGCGGCGCTCATTCCGGTTGCAGGCCGGTGGCGCGCACCAGGTCCTGCCAGACCGTGCGTTGCGCGCGCATCAACGCAGCGAATTCCGCCGGCGAGGACGCGAAGGGCGCATTGCCGTTGGTGGCCAATCGCTGGACCATCGCGGGTGTGCCGAGTGCGTCGTTGATCACCTGGTTCATGCGCTGCACGATGGCGTCGGGGATGCCGCGCGGTCCCATCACCGCCGAGAAACTGGGCAGCGAAAAGCCCGCGACGCCCTGTTCGGCAAGTGTGGGGAATTCGGGCGCCAGTGGCCAACGCGTTTCACTGGTCACCGCCAGCGCCCGCACCTGGCCGGTGCGCGCCGCGCCGATGATGCCGGAAAAAGTGTCGAAGACGAGTTGGATGTTGCCCGCCATCAAATCCGCCAACGCGGGTGCGGCGCCACGATAGGGCACATGCGTCATCTGCACGCCGGTGCGCTGCATGAACAGCGCTGCCAGCATGTGGTTCGATCCGCCCGCACCGGCCGAGCCGAAGTTCAACCGCCCCGGTTCGCGCCGCGCCAGCGCGATCAGATCCTGCACGGAATTGATTGGCAGCCGCGGGTTCACGCACAGCAGTGACGTGCCATGCGCGAAGGTCGCGATGGCGGTGAAATCATCCACGCCTTCATAGCCCGGGCTGCGGAACAGCAATGGTGCGCCCAGATGCGAGGACGGGCTCGCCATCATGATCGTGTAGCCATCGGGTACGGATTGCGCGACATGCGCGGTGCCGACGGTGCCGCCAGCGCCGCCGCGATTATCCACCACCACAGGCTGGCCCAGGCCCGCGGCCAGCACGTCGGCCTGCATGCGGCCGGCGATGTCGGATGCACCTCCGGGCGGGAAGGGCACCACCAGGCGAATGCTGCGCGATGGCCAGGCCTGCGCGAAGGCGGGTGCCGCCAAGGGTGTGGCGAGAAGCGAGCGACGAAGGATCATCTGTGGTCTCCCGTGTTCAACGTTGTCCGCGGTCATCGCCATGCGCGCGGCCGTAGCGGGCCTCGAGCCGGCGCTGCACCAAATCCCAGGCGGTGGTCATCAGCAGGTAGTAGAGCGCTGCGACCACAAAAAGTTCCAGCACCAGGAAGCGTTCCTGGATGAGAATCTGCGTCCTGCGCAGCAATTCCTCCATGCTGATGACGGAGGTGATGGAGGTGGTCTTCAGCAACCCGTTCACCGAATTGCCGAGCGAGGGGATCATGATGCGAAACGCCTGCGGCCAGGTGACGAAACGGAACACCTGCGCACGGCGCAAACCCAAGGCGCGCGCGGCTTCGCCCTGGCCCTTCTGCACCGCCATGATGCCGCCGCGCACCGTCTCGGACAGGTAGGCGGCCTCGTTCAGGGACAGCCCGATCAGTGCGGCTTCCAGCACGGAAAAGCGCAGCCCGAACAGCGGCAGGCCGGTGTAGATGATGAGCAACTGCACCAACAGCGGCGTGCCGCGGAAAATCCAGCAATAGAACGCCGCGATGCGCGGCAGCACGCGCCCGCCAGACAGCCGCATCAATGCCAGCATGATGCCGAGGATGAGGCCGATGGTCAGCGACGCGACCGTCAGCCCCACCGTGACCAGCGCGCCATAGGCCAGGAACGGGTTCGTCAGGTAGTCGAAGAACCCGCTCCATGACCAGATTTGCATGCGCTATTGCGGCCCTACGACGGACAACCCATCGGTGAAGCGTGCTGCGCCGAAGCGGTCGAACAGCGTGGCCAGGCTGCCATCGGCGGTCATTTCCTGCAGCACGGTGTTGACCGCTTCGGCCAGCACCCGGCTGCGGAACGCCAGGCTGACGGGCGTGGGGAACAGCCCGTTCAGCACGCGCGGAAAATCGCCGCGCTGGTCGTATTCGGCGGCCACACCGTCGATCGATGTCACCACCTCCACCTGGCCCGCGCGCAGCGCCTGATAGGCGATGGCGAAGTTGTCGAAGGTGCGGATGGTCAGCGGGCGCAGGCCGCGTGCGACCAGTTGTTCCGACAATTCACGCGTGCGGCGTTCCTCGAAGCCGCCGATTTCCACACCCACTGTCATGCCCGCGAGGTTGTCCACGCTGCGGATATTGCGCGGGTTGCCGCGCGGCGCGGAAAACGCGATGGCCTGGTTCTCGTAGCGGATCATCTGCATCATCCGCGCGCGTTCTTCGGTGTAGAAGATGCCGGTGTTGATCATGTCCCAGC
>JAAFHD010000286.1 GCA_013298245.1 Alphaproteobacteria bacterium | reverse complement strand
CGCGCGGCTGGTGGAGCCGCGGCTGGTCGAAGCCGCGCAGACCATGGGGGCGAGCGGGCGGCAGGTGATGCTGCATGTGCTGGTGCCGGGTGCGATGCCGTCGATCATCTCGGGGCTGCGGGTCTCGGCCGGCTTGGGCTGGCAGTCGCTGGTGGGGTCGGAGTTGATCGTGGTGGGCGCGGGGCTTGGGTATTTGATGGTGCAGGGCCAGGGCAATCTGAGCACCACGGTGGTGATCGCGGGGATGATCGGCATCGGCATCGTGGGCTTCGCGATCGATGTGCTGCTGCGCGGCGTCGAGGGTTGGTTCAAGCGTCGGTGGGGGCAGTCATGAGTGAGATAGTTTTCAAGGCGATCACCAAGACGTTTCGCCTGCCCAAGGGCGGCGAATTCCTGGCCATCGACACCACCGACCTGGTCGTGGCGGAGCGCGAATTCGTCGCCATCGTCGGCCCCTCGGGTTGCGGCAAGACGACGCTGATGCGTATGGCGGCCGGCCTCGAATTCCCAAGCTCCGGCACGGTCGAAGTGGGTGGCAAGGCGGTGCGCGGACCGGGGCCTGAACGCGCTGTGGTGTTCCAGCAATTCGCGCTGATGCCGTGGAAGACGGTGCGCGAGAACATCGGCTTCGGCCTGATGTGCAAGGGCACGCCGAAAGCCGAGGCGGATGCCGCCATCGGCCGGTATATCGAATTGATGGGCCTGTCGGGCCATGAGGACAGCTTCCCGCACCAGCTTTCGGGCGGCATGCAGCAGCGCGTTGCGATCGCGCGCGCCTATGTGATGAACCCTTCGGCACTGCTGATGGACGAGCCCTTCGGCGCGCTGGATGCGCAGACGCGCATCGTGATGCAAGAAGAATTGGTGCGCCTGGCGCGGCGCAACCCACGGACCGTCATCTTCATCACCCACGCCGTGGATGAGGCAATCTACCTCGCTGACCGCGTGGTCGTGATGGGCCGCAAACCGGGCCGCATCATCGAAACCATCGACATCCGCCCGCTGCGCGACGAAGGCGGCTGGGAGGCGATGCCGATCGAGGAAGTCATGGATCAGCCCGCCTTCACCCATATGCGCAGCCGCATCTGGAAACTGCTCAAGGCGCGCGACCAGCACTGATTCCAAACCAGGAGAGAGACATGTTCAAACGGACCCTGCTTGCCGCCGGCTTGGCGGTTGCGACACTCGCGGCACCCGCTTCCGCGCAGCAGTTGACGCGGCTGAATATCTCGCTGCAGCCGGCGCTGTATTCGATGGTGCCGCTGCACCTGGCAACCGAGCAGGGTTGGTGGCGTCAGATGGGCATCGAGCCCAATTTCTCGTCCTTCCCGGCGGGCCCGCCGCAGATCGCAGCGGCCGCGGCCGGCACCTGGGATGTGGGCATCACCGGTTCCGCGCCGGGCGTGCTGGGGGCTGCGCGCTTCAACATCCGCACCATCGCGATCAGCAATGACGAGAGTGCGACCAACACGCTGATGGTGCGTGCGGCCGACCTCGCGGGGATTCGCGCCAACCCGGCATCGCTGCGTGGCCAGCGCGTGCTGATCACGGTGAACACCACGGTCGACTACGTGCTGCAAAACTGCTTGCGGCAGTGGAACCTGACGCGCAATGACGTGCAGGTGGTGAACCTCGCTCAGGCGCAGATTCTCTCCGCGTTTTCGACCGGCGAGGGCCGCATCGCCGGCCTTTGGGCGCCGAACATCTACACCGCCGAGGAACGCATGAACGCCGTGCCGCTGTGCAGCGGCAGCGATGCCAATGCCATCGTGCCGGGCAACATCATCGTCCGCGAGGAGTTCATGCAGCGCAACCCGGACATGGTGGCGCGCTACCTGGCCGTGATCCTGCGCGGCATCGCCTGGATGAAGGCGAACCCGGACCAGACGGTGCAGGTGATGAACCGCTTCTACCAGGCCGGTGGCGTGACCATCAGCGAAGCAGCACTTCGCGCCGAGATCGCGCGTCGCCCGCTGTTTGATCTGGAGCAGCAGCTGGCGTTGATGTCGCGCGCCAATGGCCCGTCGCAGGCGGACCGTTGGTATGAAGGGCTGAGCGCCTTCCTGGCACAGGTCGGCACGGTGCAGAATCCGCCGGCACCTTCGGCCTACATCACCGATGAAGTGCTGCGTCGCATCGCTGCCAATCCGCAGCTGCGCGCCTTTGCGATGAACCAGTAGCCACCGGGGTCCGATCCGGACAGGCAGCAAACCTGTCCGGTGAATCGGCCTCTCAACAACGGCTGGGGATTTTTCTCGGAAGCACGCTGACGAGAAAATCCCCCGCAGGGCGCGGTCGTCGCGCCGCCTTTTTGGACGGATACCACCATGGCCATCACCCATCTCAAGCGGGCTGCCAAAACGCCCGAGGACACCACAGGCGAAGCGCGCGGCGTGGTGGAGGCCATGCTGGCCGACATCGCCCAAGGGGGCAGGGAAGGCGGCGAAGCGGCGGTGCGCGCGCATGCGCTGCGGCTCGACAAATGGGATGGCGATATCATCGTGCCGCCCGCGGAGATCGATCGTCGCATCGCGATGATCCCTGCCGGCATCCGGGCTGACATCGACTTCGCCGCGGGTCGTGTGCGGCGCTTCGCCGAAGCGCAGCGCGCCAGCGTGCAGGATTTTTCGGTGGAGCTCTCGCCCGGTGTGATCGCTGGGCAGAAGCTGGTGCCGATGCAGGTCGCCGGTTGCTATGTGCCGGCTGGTCGCTACGCGCATATCGCCAGCGCCTATATGTCCGTTGCGACCGCCAAGGCCGCGGGTGTGGGCACGGTGATCGCGTGTTCCGGCCCGCGTGGCGCGGAGGGCGTGCATCCCTATGTGCTCTATGCGCTGCGCGCGGCGGGGGCGGATATAGTGATGACGCTGGGCGGCGTGCAGGCGATCGCGGCGATGGCGCATGGCCTGTTTACCGGCAAGCCCGCGGATATCGTGGTGGGGCCGGGCAATAAATTCGTCGCCGAGGCGAAGCGCCAGATCTACGGCAAGGTCGGCATCGATGTCTTCGCCGGCCCTTCGGAAGTGGCGGTCATCGCGGATGCCAAGGCGGACGCAGAGGTCGTCGCGGTGGACCTGGTCGCGCAGATGGAGCACGGGCACGAAAGCCCGGGCTGGCTGATCAGCACCGATCGCGCGCTGGCCGAAGCCGTGATGGCGCGCATCCCCGCCTTGATCGAAGCGCTGCCGCCCACCGCGCGTGATGCGGCCGGCGCTGCCTGGCGCGATTTCGGCGAAGTCGTGCTGTGCGACACGCGCGAGGAAGCGGTGCGCGTGTCCGACCAATACTGCTGCGAGCACTTGCAGGTGCAGGCGGCTGATCTGGGTTGGTGGCGCGACAACCTGTCCAACTACGGTTCGCTCTTCCTGGGTGAAGAGACCACTGTTGCCTATGGCGACAAGGCGACTGGGCCCAACCACATCCTGCCGACCAAGGCGGCTGGGCGGTATTCCGCGGGGCTATCGGTGCACAAATTCTTGAAGCCGCTGTCGTGGCAGAGCATGACGCGTGAAGGCTCGCGCGATGTGGCGCTGGCCACCGCGCGCATCTCGCGTGCGGAGGGGATGGAGGCGCATGCGCGATCGGCTGATATCCGTCTTGCGCGGTATTTTCCGGGGGCGAATTTCGACCTGGGCGAGGCGGTGAAGAACTGATGGGCGCAAGCCTCACGCGCGATCTTTCCGCGCCGCCGCCCATCCCGGAAGCAGGGATCGAGGCGGCCGTCGCGGTGCTGCGGTCCGGTTGGCTGCACCGCTACGGCGAGACGCTCGGTGATGCCTCGGAGGTCTCCTTGCTGGAGGCGGAGTTCGCGGCATCGCTTGGCACGCGCTACACGGTGGCGGTGAATTCCTGCGGCAGTGCGATGTATCTGTCGTTGCTGTGCGCGGGTGTCGCGCGTGGTGATCGCGTGTTGATGAACGCCTTCACTTTGGCCCCGGTGCCCGGCGCCGTCGCGCATGCGGGTGCGGAGCATGTGCTGGTCGATATCACGCCAGACCTGGTGATTGACCTCGCGGATCTCGAACGCAAAGCCATCGCCTCCGGCGCGCGCCATCTGCTGCTGTCGCACATGCGCGGCCACATCGTGGACATGGACCGGCTGATGGCGCTGTGCGATCGCCTGGGCATCACCGTCATCGAGGATTGCGCGCACACCATGGGCGCGTCCTGGGCCGGGCGGCCCACCGGCACCTTCGGGCGCGTGGGCTGCTTCAGCCTGCAATCCTACAAGCACATCAATGGCGGCGAAGGCGGGTTGATCGCGACGGATGATGACGACATCGCCGCGCGCGCCATCCTGTATTCGGGCAGCTACATGCTGTACGGCCTGCATCGCGCGCGGCCCGCTGAATCCGTCTTCGCGCGTTGGCGCGATGTGACGCCGAATTTCTCGCTGCGGATGTCGAACCTGGTGGCTGCCGTCGCACGCCCGCAACTGCCGCTGCTGGCCGAGCGCGCGCGCATCTGGAATGACCGCCATGGCCGGCTGGCGGCAGCGCTGGCCGCGATGCCGGGCGTGCGCCTGCCGCATCGCCCGCAGGAGGAAGCCTTCGTGCAATCCTCCATCCAGTTCGCGGTGACCGGCGTTGCTGATGCCGCCTTCGCGACATTCCTCTCGCGCTGTCGCGCGCGCGGTGTCTTCCTGAAATGGTTCGGCGCCGCCGAAGCGACAGGCTACACCAGTGTCTCCGGGCAATGGCGCTACCTGGCTGATCCGCACACGCCGCCCGCGACCGCCGCGGCGCTGGAACGCCTTTGCGACATGCGTATTCCACTCACGCTGACCGAAGCGGAATGCGCGACGGCGGCCGCCATCATCGGCGAGGAACTCGCCGCGGCAAGGAAAGCCTGACCATGCTGGACCTGCTGCTGCGCGGTGGCGAAATCCTGGACGGCACCGGCGCGGCTGCCTATCGCGCGGATATCGGCGTGAAGGACGGGCGCATCGTCGCCATCGGGCATGAACTGGGCAATGCGGCCGACACGCTCGACGCGACGGGCCTGACCATCGCC
>JAAFHD010000285.1 GCA_013298245.1 Alphaproteobacteria bacterium | reverse complement strand
GAAGCCAACGCGCCAGGCGGCGGTTTCCATCACCACATGTTCGTGCAGTTCGGGTGGCGCGTTGTGGCCGCGTGCGTCGGAGGCGCGGCCTTGTGGTTCCAGGCGGATCAGTGCCGGGCCGTGGCGTTCGCGCGCGACCATGCGGCCCGACATGCCCAGGTGAATCAGCAGCGATTCCGCGCTGTCCAGGCGCATCAGCATGTATTTGCCGCGCCGGCGGAAACCCAGCACCTGGCGCCCGGTCAGGCGGGCGGCGAAGCGGGGGGGGAAGGGCCAGCGCAGGTCCGGGCGACGCGCCTCGGCGTGTTCGATGACCTGGCCGTCGAGGACGGCGGCGAGGCCGCGCATCACGGTTTCCACTTCGGGCAATTCTGGCATGGCGGCTTCTGTGCTACAGGCGTGGCATGAACACCACCGATTTCGGTTACACCCAGGTCCCCGCGGAAGAAAAGGCCGGCATGGTCCGCGCCGTCTTCGACAGTGTGGCGCCCAAATATGACGTGATGAATGACCTGATGTCGCTGGGGCTGCATCGGGTGTGGAAGCGCGTCTTTCTGAATGCGATCGCGCCCAGGCGGCATGAGGTGCTGTTGGACCTGGCCGCCGGCACGGGCGATATTTCGTTGGGTGCGCTGAAGGCCGGTGTGGGGCGCGTGATCAGCACGGATATCAACGCCGAGATGCTGGCGCGCGGGCGGGACCGCGCGACGGCGGCGGGGCGTCTGGACCAGATGGAATTCATGGTGGTGGACGCCGAGGCCATCCCGCTGCCGGATCGCAGCGTGGACAAGGTGTCGATCGCGTTTGGCTTGCGCAACTGCACCAACAAGGATGCGGTGTTGCGCGAGGCCAGGCGGGTGTTGAAGCCCGGCGGGCGGTTCTTCTGCCTGGAGTTTTCGCGGCTGCAGATCACGGCGCTGAACCCGTTGTACGACGCGTGGTCGTTCAAGGCGCTGCCGCGCATTGGCGCGCGTGTCGCGAATGATGCGGAGAGCTATCAGTATCTGGCGGAGAGCATTCGCACCTTTCCGGATCAGGAAACGCTGGCCACGATGTGCCGCGATGCGGGGCTGGAACGGGTGGATTGGCGCAGCCTGTCGGGTGGCGTGGTGGCGATCCATTCGGGCTGGCGGCTGGCGTGATTGAGGCGCGCGCCGCGGCCGGTTTTGCGGCGCAGGGCTTGGCGGCGCATCTGGGGCTGCGGTTGGTGTCGGCGCATGATGGGCGCTGTGTGATCGAGGTCGATTTCGCGCCGGAGCTGACGCAGCATCATGGGCAGTTTCATGGCGGCGTGATCGCGACGATTGCGGATAATGCCTGTGGGTTTGCCGCGGCGACGCTGCTGCCGGAGGGGCGCAGCGTGGTGAGTGTCGAGTTCAAGACCAGCTTCATGCGCCCTGCGGTTGGCCGCGTGTTACGGGCGGAGGCGCGGGTGTTGAAGCCCGGGCGCAGCATCAGTTTTGTGCAGGCGGATGTGACCGTGCAGGGCGATGGCGCGCCTGTGCAGGTGGCGGTGATGCTCGCCACCATGATGGCGGTGGGGTAGGGTTTTCGCATGCGCATCCTGTTGGTGGTTTCGGGCAGTGTGGCGGCGTTCAAGGCGCTGGCCTTTGTGCGCCTGGCGCGCGCGGCCGGTGCTGAGGTGCGGGCTGTGCTGACCGAGGGTGGCGCGCGGTTTGTCACGCGCGAGAGTCTGGCGGCGCTGACCGGCCAGGCCGTGCATCAGGATTTATGGGCGGTGGAGGAATCCATTGGCCATATCCAGCTGGCGCGCTGGGCGGAGGTGGTGGTGGTGGCGCCGGCCAGTGCGAACATGCTCGCGCGCATGGCGCACGGGCTGACGACGGATCTGGCCAGCACCGTGTTGTTGGCGACGCGGGCGCCGGTGATGGTGGCACCCGCGATGAATCCGGCGATGTGGGAACACCCGGCGACGGTGGCGAATGCAGCGCTGTTGCGCGCGCGCGGCGTGGTGTTTGTGGGGCCGGCGGATGGGCCGATGGCGGAACCGGAATCGGGGCCGGGGCGGTTGGTGGAACCGGATGTGTTGTTGGCGGCTGTGTTGGGGTCTCGGCCGCTGGCGGGGCGGCATGCGCTGGTGACCAGCGGGCCGACGCATGAGCCGATCGACCCGGTGCGCTACATCGCCAATCGCAGCAGTGGGAAGCAGGGGCATGCGATTGCGGCGGCGCTGGTGGCGCTGGGCGCGAGGGTGACGCTGGTGAGTGGGCCGGTGGCGGTGGCGGACCCGGCGGGTGCGCAGGTGGTGCGGGTGGAGAGTGCGCGCGAGATGCTGGCGGCCACGGAGGCTGCGCTGCCTGCGGATGTGGTGGTGTGTGCCGCCGCCGTGGCGGATTGGCGGCCTGAGGTCGCGGGTGCGCAGAAGCTGAAGAAGCAGGCAGGGGCGGCGCCGCCGGCGATTGCGATGGCGTTGAATCCGGATGTGTTGGCGACGATTTCGGCGCATGCGCGGAGGCCGCGTCTGGTGGTGGGGTTTGCGGCCGAGACGGAGCATGTGGTGCGGCATGCGCAGGAGAAATTGGCGCGCAAGGGATGTGATTGGATCGTGGCCAATGATGTCTCGGGCGATGTGATGGGTGGGGCGGAGAACACCGTGCATATCGTGACGCGTGAGGGTGTTGAGGACTGGCCGCGCATGGCGAAACAGGATGTCGCGGCGCGGCTGGCGGCGCGGATTGCGGAGGCGTTGGGATGAGCATCACGGTGTTGGTGCAGCGCTTGCCGCATGCCGAAGGGTTGGCGCTGCCGGCCTATGCGACTGATGGTGCGGCGGGGATGGATTTGTTGGCGGCGCGCGATGCCGTGCTGCCGCCTGGTGGGCGCGCCTTGGTGCCGACGGGGATTGCGGTGGCGGTGCCGGCGGGGTTTGAGATGCAGGTGCGGCCGCGCTCGGGGTTGGCGCTGAAGCATGGGGTGACGGTGCTGAATGCGCCGGGGACGGTGGATAGTGATTATCGCGGTGAAGTGGGGGTGATCCTGCTGAATACTGGCGATGCGCCGTTTGTGATTGCGCGGGGTGATCGGATTGCGCAGGCGGTGTTTGCGGCCGTGGCGCGCGCTGCCTTTGAGGAGGTGGTGGTGCTGCCGGAGACCGTGCGGGGCGCGGGTGGTTTTGGCAGCACGGGGCGGTCGTGAACCTCGATTTTTCCGAAGCCGAAATCCAGCGCTATTCGCGGCATATTTTGTTGGGGCCGGTGGGGGCGGTGGGGCAGGCGAAGCTGCGCGCGGCCAGGGTGTTGATTGTGGGTGCGGGTGGCTTGGGGTCGCCGCTTGCGATGTATTTGGCGGCGGCGGGTGTGGGCACCTTGGGGCTGGTGGATCATGACGTGCTGGAGCTGTCGAACCTGCAGCGCCAGGTGGCGCATACCACCGCGCGGATCGGGCGCAGCAAGGCGGAAAGTGCAGCGGAAACCCTGGCGGCGTTGAACCCGGAGGTGCGGGTGGAGACGCATGTGCGGCGGATGGATGCGGACGCCGCGCGCGAGCTGATTCCGCGCTACGACATCATCTGCGATGGGACGGATAACTTCCCGACGCGGTTCCTGTTGGGCGATGCCTGCCATCTGCTGGGGCGGCCCTTGGTGAGTGCGGCGGTGTTGCGGTTTGAGGGGCAGCTTTCGGTGTTCCAAAGCCATGCGGGTGGGCATCCGTGTCATCGGTGTTTGAACCCGGAACCGCCGCCGCCGGGCCTGGTGCCGAGCTGTTCGGAAGCGGGTGTGCTGGGGGCTGTCACGGGCGTGATGGGCACGCTGCAGGCGACGGAAGTGCTGAAGCTGATCCTTGGGATTGGCGAGACTCTGACCGGCCGGTTGCTGCTGTGGGATGCGCTGGATGCGCGCATGCGCACGGTGCGGCTGAAGCGCGACACAGCCTGCGCGTTGTGTGGTGATGCGCCGACCATCACGGAGTTTTCGTGACCGGGATTCTGCTGATCTCGGGCGGGCATGAGCGGGCGCATTATGCGCTGGTGCTGGCGACCGGGGCGGCGGCGATCGGGCGGGATGTGACGCTGTTCTGCACCAATGCGGGAGCGCGGTTGTTGCTGGCGGACCAGCCCTTGTTGCGCGATGCGCGAGAGGCGGCGATGGGCGCGCGTGGGGTCGCGGGCATCGGCACGCTGTTGGATGCGGCGCGGGAATTGGGTGTGGCGTTGCTGGTGTGCGAGGCGGGGTTGGCCGCCGAAGATTTGCGCGATGCGCCGCTGTTGCCGGGTGCGCGCGTGACCGGCGTGGTGGATTTTCTAGCGCGTGTCGGGGCCGGGCAGATCGTCACCTTGTGACGTGTCGCGCGCCCGCGCCAGCAGGCGCACGGCGCCGGTTTTGATCAACCACAGCAAGGCGCGGTCCAGCACCAATGGCGGTGTTGTGGGCAGCGCTGCGTGCAGGGCGGCGGGTGTGGTGGGGCCGTCGGGCAGGGCGTTCAGGATGGCTTGCAGGCGGGCCGCGGTTGCGGGTGCTGGGGCAGGGTGGATGGCGGCGGGCAGGGTCAGCCAGGTGGTGATGTCGGCGGGCGCGTCGCGCTGGATGGGGGTGTCGGCGCGCAGTGTGGTGCTGGGCCAGTCGGCGAAGGTGATGGTGGGGTCCAGGGTGTCGGGGCGGTCGTGCGTGGGGCGGCGCAGGGCGGTCAGTTCGTCCCACAGGGCCTCGTGGCGAGGGATGATGTGCTGCCAGTCGAATTGCGTTTCGGCGCGGCTGCGCGCGGCCTGGGACATGGCCTGGCGGCGGGCGGGGTCGGTGGCCCAGAGCGTGATGGCGTCGGCGGCGGCGGCGACGTCCACGGCGGCGATCTGTACGGCGTGGGCCAGGTAGTTGTCGTAATCCACCTGGGCGCTCGCGTGCAGCATGGCGAGGTCGGGCGCGGTGCCGGGGGCGGCCATCACGGTGGGGATGCGGAAGCCGTCCACGCCGTCGCGCACCAGGTCGCGGAAGCCGTCCCAGTCGGAGACGATGCAGGGCAGGCCGGCGGCCATGGCCTCGGTGACGGCCAGGCCGAAGGTTTCCTGGATGTTGTCGGAGAGCAGGATGAAGCCATCGGCGCCAGTATGGGTGCCGG
>JAAFHD010000284.1 GCA_013298245.1 Alphaproteobacteria bacterium | reverse complement strand
GCGGGCTGAAAGGCCCGATGATGAAGGTGGCGCAATTCCTCTCCACCGTGCCCGACGCGCTGCCCGAGGATTACGCGCGCGAACTCGCCACCTTGCAGTCCAACGCGCCCGCCATGGGCTGGGCTTTCGTCAAGCGCCGCATGACCGCGGAACTCGGCGCCGACTGGCAATCGCGCTTCGCCGAATTCGGCCAGGAAGCCGCGGCCGCGGCGTCACTTGGCCAGGTGCATCGCGCGCGTCTGCATGATGGCCGCCTGGTCGCCTGCAAGCTGCAATACCCGGATATGCCAAGCGTTGTCGAAGCCGATCTGCGCCAGCTGAAACTCGCCATGGGCATCTACCAGCGCATGGACCGCACGCTGGAAAACGGTGACGTCTACGACGAACTTTCCGAACGCCTGCGCGAAGAACTGGACTACACGCGCGAAGCCTCCCACCAGGCGATGTACGGCATCATGCTCGCGGGTTCGGACCTGGTGCGCGTGCCGCAAAACGTGCCCGAACTCACCACCAAACGCCTGCTGACCATGACCTGGCTCGAAGGCGGCTCGCTGCTGAAACGCCTGGAAGAAGACCCCGGCCAGGAGGAACGCAACCTCTACGCCGCCGCGCTGTTCCGCGCCTGGTATCACCCGCTCTACAATTACGGCGTGATCCATGGCGATCCGCATCTGGGCAACTACCTGGTGCGCCAGCCATCATCCACCGATGAAGGCGGCATCGCGCTGCTCGATTTCGGCGTCATCCGCGTCTTCGCGCCGCACTTCATCGGCGGTGTGATCCGCCTGTTTGAAGGCATCCGCGACAATGACGAAGAAAAGGCCGTCGCCGCCTTCGAGGACTGGGGTTTCCGCAATCTCTCGCGCGACACCATCCTCGCCCTGAAGCGCTGGGCCGATTTCCTCTACGCCCCATTGCTGCGCGATTCAGTCGGCCCCATTCAGGATCTGGAAGACCTGCAACTCGGCCGCCGCGTCGCCCAAGGCGTGCACGAACAGCTGCGCGAAGAATCCAAACGCACCGGCCAATCCGTGCGCATCCCGCGCGAATTCCCGCTGATGGACCGCGCCGCGATCGGCCTCGGTTCCGCCTTCACGCGGCTGCGCGCGGAGCACAACTGGCACCGCATGTTCATGGCCCTGATCGACGGTTTCACCGAAGAAAAAATGACCGCGCGCCAGAACGCCGCACTGGCGGAAGCAGGCGTCCCCGCCAGCGTCCGCGTCACCTGATCGGCGGCGTTTCCGGCGCGGGCCTGGGCTGCCAACTGAAGGTCGTCGGGTTGTTCAAAAAGAACTCGTCGCGCGGAAACATATCCGTCAGCGGCGGCTGCACACGCGGCGTCTCCGGCGTCCACATCTGCATGGGTTCGGCCACCATCGCACCCATATCAGTCGCCCGCGGATTGCCATGGCGCACAAAGGCCACCGCATCCGCCTGGCGCAGCCGCGCCATCAGTGCCGCCTGATCCAGCGGGATCGGCCGGTCCGACCCGATCATGATGCTGCCCGGCCGCAGCAGCACCGCATAAGGAAAGGCGCTGGCAAAGGTCTCAATGACACGCCAGGTCGGCGCCCATTGCACATACAGCCCGCCCGGCGCCAAACGCGTGCGCACTGTCGCCAAAAACTCCGCGCTGTACAGCAGCCCGGATTGCGATGACTCAGGCAAAATCGCATCCGCCTGGATCACCTGGTACTGCTCCGTCCCGCGCGTCAGCCAGCGGCGCCCATCGCCGTATTCCAACCGCACCCGCGGGTCGCGCAGCAGCGTCGCCACCGGCCCTTGCGGCTGGTCGCGCCCGATATCGCGCAGGATATCCAGCACCGGGTTGATCAGCTCAACCGAATGCACCTCGCGCGTCGCCGCATTGAAGGTCGCGCCATAAGGCGTGCCGCCCGACCCAATGCCCACCGTCAACACGCGCGTCGGCTGCGCATGCAGCACCGGCCCCAGCATGCCCAGCAGCACATGCACATCCAGAAACGGCACAAACCCTTGCCCGTGCCCCATGATGAAGAAGCGCCCATCGGCGCGTTCCGCATCCGCCGCGCGCGCGCGATAAAACGCGACCCCCGACCGATCCTCAGCCCAGGCCGCGTAACTGCCCGGCGCCTGGCCATGCATGCGCTGCCAGAACGCCGCATTGCCCGGCAGCAGCGCCGCCAGCGCCGCCGTGGCACCCACCAGCCCAAGCGTCACGCGCCGCCCCGGCCCCTGCTGCTGCGTGTACCACCCCACCAACAACAGCACCGACAAAGCCGAGAGCAACAGCAACGTCCCCATGCTGCCCAGCACATGCAGCGTGACCAACCCCGTCACCAAGGACCCCGCCGCATTGCCCAGAATATTCGCCAGCTGCACCCAGCCGACACGCGCGCCGACGCTCGCCAAATCCTGCTGCACCGCGCGCTGCACAAACGGAAATGTCATGCCCACCAGAAAAGCCGGCGGTGCGACCACCAGCACGATCAGGATGGTGCTGGCCGCCATCGACGCATTGTTGAAGCGGATGAAATCGACGGCCAGAAAAGCATCAATCGGCCAGCGATCCACGCCGAAATACACCAGCAGGATCAGCACCGTCCCCAGCACGAAACCCGCACCCTGCGTGTAGAAAAACGCGGGCCTTGGGTCGCGCATGCGCCGCACCATCCGCGCCGCCAGCGCCATGCCAATGCCATCCGCCAACAGAAAAACGCCCAGCACCGTCGGGAACAAATACGCGTGGTACTGCCCCACCTGGCCCAGCAGCCGCACCCACAAAATCTCCAGTGCGACGATCACATAGCCGGACAGAAACACCAGCATGCACCACAGCGGCAGCGACCCGAAACTGCTGGCCGGCACTTCATGCGCGGGTGTTGCCACCGGCTTGTCGCGCGCCATCATCGGCAGCAGCGACAGCGCCAACACCACGGCCACCAAATCCAACCCGGCCGCGAACCACAGCGCGCCCGGAAACCCCAGATTGCCCAGGATGAACCATCCACCCAGCAGCGCGCCCAACCCCGCGCCCAGCGTGTTCAACCCATACAGCGCGCCAATGCGGCTTGCGGCCGTTTCCAGGCTGATCGTCACCGCGCGCGCCAGCAGTGGCAGCGATGCGCCCATCAGCGTGGTCGGGATCACCAGCCCCGCAAAACAGATTGCGAAAATGGCCAAAGGCGACTGGATATCATCCGCCAACCCGATCGCCAGGAAGTCATACAGGAAGGGTTTGGACACGATCGCGCAAAGTGCCACACCGGCCTCGCAGGCGGCGAACCACAGCAGCGCGCGATGCGGCGACATCCGGTCGGCGACCTTGGCACCTATGATGGAACCAAGCCCCAGCCCGGCCAAAAACGCGCCCACCACCAGCGCCGCCGAGACGGTATCCCCACCGGCGAAAACGCCCAGCATCCGCTGCCATGCAATCTGGCACAGCAGGGCCGCGAAGCCCGAGCAGAAGAACGCCACCATCAACCTTGGCATGCGCGCGAAATCCCTTGCGATGGGCCGGGTGTGCGCCGGCCCTGTGGCCGGAACATGGCCACGCCGCGCGCTATTCGCGGCGAAGCACCTTCTGCGTCAAGACATCCGCCCAGCGGCGCGAGGTGAAGCGGTGCCGCAGCGATTCCGGGTCATAGTCATGGCGCAGCCATTCCAGGAAGGGCTTGGGCCAGGCGCGCGTGTAGTCGGCCAGGAACATGTCCAGAATGCCGGTGCGGCTGGCCTTGATATGCCCGTAGCGCAGTGACAATTCGCGCAACGCCACCGCCGGTTCGCGCCCCTGCATCAGCAGCCAGATGGCGGCCACCAAGCCGGTGCGGTCGGCACCTGATTTGCAGTGGATCAACATGGGCTGTGGCAGCGTCGGCAGCGTCGCGATCAATTGCTCAATGCGCGCGCGGTCCGGCACGCCGCCGGCCGCCAGGCGCAAATGGTATTGCGTCAGGCCCAGCCGCGTGGCTTCCGCATGCGTCAGCTCCGATGCGCTGGTTTCATGCGGTTCGCCGCGCAGATTCACGATGCTGCGGATGCCGTGGCGCTTCACCAACCCGCGTAATGCGCCCGGCAGCGGGTGGTTGGAGCGGTACACGCGCCCTTCCTCCACCACACCCCAGTTGCGCCACACCGTGCGCAGCACCGCGTGGTCCATGAACAGCGCGTCCAGCCAGGGCTTCATCGGCTGGCGCCGGGCACCCATTTGACGTCGGCGCGGCCGTTGTCGTTCAGGCGCCGCCCCAGCACGAACATGTGGTCCGACAGGCGGTTCAGGTATTTCACCGCGTCCGGGTTCACGGGTTCCACCGCGGCCAGCGCGACCACCAGGCGTTCCGCGCGGCGCGCGATGGTGCGCACCAGATGCGTGTGCGCCGCACCCGGCGTGCCGGCGGGCAGGATGAAGGAATTCAACGGCGCGATGTCGGCGTTCATCGCTGCCACTTCCTGTTCCAGGCGCAGGCACTGGCCTTCGGTGATGCGCAGCCGGTCGGGGCCGGTGCCGGGCACGCAGAGGTCAGCGCCCAGATCGAACAGGTCGTTCTGGATGCGCGCCAGCATCGCGTCGGCCTCCGCATCCACGTGCAGGCGCAGCATGCCGATCGCGGCATTGGCTTCGTCCACGGTGCCATAGGCGTCGACGCGCAGCGCGTCCTTGCGCACGCGGCTGCCATCGCCGAGCGAAGTTTCTCCGCCATCGCCACCGCGGGTGGTGATGACATCCAGCTTGACCATGTGTGTTTTCCTTATTGCAGCCTGAAGACGTAGCCGGTGACGACCTGGCCTTGCACTGGTTCTCCATGTCGCAGGGCGGGGCGAAAGCGCAAGCCCAGGGCGGCGCGGCGGGCGGCGTCCTCCAGGGCCGAGAAGCCGGGGGATTGCAGGATTTCCACCGCCTGCACGCGGCCATTGGCGCCGACGGTGATGCGCACGGTGACGGTGCCTTGCTGGCCCATCAGCCGCGCGGATTCCGGAAATACCGGGCGCGCATTGGGGTGGTTGGGGTCCAGGCTGGGTTCACTGTTCACGCCCTGCGCGACCACGCCGCCGCCCGATGTTGGCGGTGCTGCTTCTGACGGTGGGCGCGCGGCGGGGCGGGGTT
>JAAFHD010000283.1 GCA_013298245.1 Alphaproteobacteria bacterium | reverse complement strand
GCGACCGGAAGCAGCAGCACGACGCGCCGCGATGTTTCAGCGAAGCGTGGCGAGATAGGCGACGACATCTTCCACCTCCTGCGCATTCAAAACCGGCTGGCCGCGAAACCGCGCATCCACCCGCACCAGCCGCGCCACCCGATGATAGGCCGGCATCACGCTGGCCTCATTCAACAGCGTCGGGTCCACCACGCGTAGCCTGATCTGGCCCTGTGAGAGCCGACTGCCAACCCCTTCCAGCGACGGCCCCACATCACCCATGAAACGCTCCCGCGCATCAGGGATGGCGTGGCAGATCAGGCAATTCGCCGTCTCCCGGTTGCGGACCACCACGCTGCCGCGCGCCGCATCGCCCACCAGGCCGGCAAGCGGCGCTTCGATCGCGTCATCCCGCACCACGAACGGCACGGTCTGTGCCGCCGCAGCGCTGGCCAGCAGCACCAACAGCCACTTCAGCGGCGCAAATCCTGCCCCTGCAACGGCACATCGCGAATGCGCTTGCCGGTCGCGGCGAAGATCGCGTTCAGCACCGCGGGTGCCGCCACCATGATCGTCGGTTCGCCCACGCCACCCCAGAACCCGCCGGAGGGCATGACGATGGTCTCCACCTGCGGCATCTCATCGATGCGCAGCACGTTGTAGCTGTCGAAATTGGTCTGTTCGATCGCGCCATCCTTCACCGTGCAGGCGCCATACAGCAGCGCGGACAGGCCATAGGAGAAGCTGCCCTCCACCTGCATCTCGATCTGCCGCGGGTTCACCGCCACGCCGCAATCCGTGGCGGCGACAATGCGATGCACCTTCAACCGCCCCGACGCATCGACCGACACCTCGGTCGCCGCCGCCACATAGCTGCCAAAACCCATCTGCTGCGCGATGCCGCGATGCCGCCCCGCCGGCGGCGGCGTGGTCCAACCGATGCGATCGGCCACCGCATTCAGCACTGCCAAATGCCGCGGATGATTGGCCATCAGCTTGCGCCGCAGCGCCAGCGGGTCCTGGTTGGTCGCATGCGCGATTTCATCCAGGAAGCACTCCAGATAGATCGCGTTCTGGTTGTGATTCACACCGCGCCAGAAATGCGGCGGCACATGCGTGTTGCGCATCGCATGGTCGATCAGCAGGTTCGGGAAGGAATACCCGATCGCGCCTTCCGTCCCGCCCGCATTCAGCCCCTGGAACTGCACCGGGTCACGCCCATTCTGCAACGCCGTGGGGAACACGAAGGACAGGATCGACTGCCCGGAAATGCGCATATGCAGCCCGGTGATTTCACCCTGCGCATCGAGGCCCGCGGTCATGCGCGCCTTGGTGATCGGGTGGTAGCGGCCCTGCACCATGTCTTCCTCGCGGGTCCACATGGTCTTGATCGGCACGCCCGGAATCTGCCGCGCGATCAGCACCGCATCGGCCAGCCAATCATGCGTGGTGCGACGGCCGAAACCACCGCCCAAATCCACGCGATGCACATCGCATTGGTTCTGCGGCAGGCCCGCGGCTTGTGCGGTGGTGACCAGCGCCGCCTCGCCATTCTGCGTCGGGCACCAGACATCGCAGCGCGCGGCGGTCCAGACCACGGTCGCGTTCATCGGCTCCATCGGTGCGTGGTTCTGGAAGGGGTAGGAGTAGGTCGCCTCGATGCGCCGCGCGGCGCCGGCGATCGCTGCGCGCGCATCGCCATTGCTGTTGCCGACGAAGGCTTCGGTGGCGGTCAGCCCCTCATTCAGCTGCGCCTCGATGGTGGCCTGCTGCACGCGCGCATTCTCGCCGCCATCCCAGCGCACCGGCAGCGCATCCAGCGCAGTCTTGGCCTGCCAGAAGGTGTCGGCCACGACGGCCACGGCACTCTCGCCCACCTGCAGCACATGGCGCACGCCGGGCATGCCGCGCACGGCCGCCGCATCGAAGCTGGCCACGCGCCCGCCGAAGACCGGGCAGCGCTTCGGCACCGCAACCAGCATCCCCGGCATCTTCAAATCCGAGCCGAACACCAGGCTGCCATTGGTCTTCGCCGCCGTGTCCAGGCGTGGCACGGATTGGCCGATCACCGTCCACTCGCGCGGTTCCTTCAGCGTGATATTCGCCGGCGGTGTCAGGCGCGACGCCGCTTCCGCCACCTGCCCATAACGCAGCGTGCGCCCACTCGGCGTGTGCGTGATGACGCTGTTGCGCGCCGTGCATTGCGCCGCATCCACGCCCCACTGCGTGGCCGCCGCCTGCACCAGCATCACGCGCGCGGCGGCCCCGCCACGGCGCACGATATCCTGGCTTTGGCGAATGCCCTGGCTGCCGGCGGTCAGGAAATTCCCCCAGGCGCGGTTGCGCGCCAGGCTCTGGCCGGGTGTGACGTATTCGGTGGTGATGCGCGCCCAGTCGCAATGCAGTTCCTCGGCCAGCATTTGCGCCAGGCCCGTGCGCGTGCCCTGGCCCATTTCGCTGCGCGCCATGCGCATCACGACGCGGTCATCGGGGTGGATCACGACCCAGGCGTTGACCTCGGGCACGGCCTGCGCCTGCGCGTCGGCGGTCGGGATATGAAAACCCAGAAGGACGGCGCCGGCGGCCTTGAAGGCGTTGCGGCGTTTCATGGTGATGCTCATCGCGTCCTCCCTCAGCCGGCCGTGCCGCGCGCGGCCTGGTGGATGCCAGCGCGCACGCGGTTGTAGGTGCCACAGCGGCAAATGTTGCTCATGGCTTCGTCGATTTCGGCGTCGGTCGGGCGCGGCTTTTCGGCCAGCAGCGCGGCCGCGGCCATGATCATGCCGGACTGGCAGTAGCCGCATTGCGGCACGTCCAGCGCGCGCCAGGCGCGTTGCACCGGGTGGTTGCCGTCGGGCGAGAGGCCCTCGATCGTCACGATCCTTTGTTCGGGCGTGATCGCCGAAATCGGCATGGCGCAGGCGCGCATCGCAACGCCGTCCACATGCACCGTGCAGGCGCCGCAGGCGGCGACGCCGCAGCCATATTTCGTGCCGGTCAGCCCGACATGGTCGCGCAGCGCCCAGAGCAGCGGCGTATCCGCCGACGCATTCACTTCAACCACGCGCCCATTGACATTGAGCCTTGCCATCTCGGCCTCCCACATTGGTTGTGGAGAGTATCTGTGCGCGTAGGCGCCGCGCGCAAGCGTCTTGGCGCGGCCGTCACAAAACGGCATGGAGAGCGTGTGAACACAGATCATGACATCCTGGTGATCGGCGGCGGCGTGAATGGCGCGGGCATTGCGCGTGACGCCGCCGGCCGCGGGCAGCGCGTGCTGCTGGTGGAGAAGGGCGACCTGGCGCAGGCCACGTCGTCATCCTCGTCAAAGCTCATCCATGGCGGGCTACGCTATCTGGAGCACTACGAATTCCGCCTGGTGCGCGAGGCGCTGGCCGAACGCGAAGTGCTGCTGCGCGCAGCACCACACATCATCTGGCCGATGCGCTTCGCGCTGCCGCACCGGCCGGAGATGCGGCCGCGCTGGATGATCCGGCTGGGGCTGTTTCTCTACGACCATCTGGCGAAGCGCGTGACGCTGCCGGCAGCCGAATCCTTCCGCACCGCGACGCATCCTTTTGGCGCGCCTTTGTCGCCCGCCATCACGCATGGCTTCGCCTATTCGGATGCCTGGGTGGAAGACAGCCGCCTGGTGCTGCTGAACGCGCGCGATGCGGTGGCGCGTGGCGCCGTCGTGCGCACGCGGATCGCGTTCACCGAAGCGACGCGCCACGCAAAGCATTGGGATGTCACGCTGTCGGACGGCACGCGCATCACCACGCGCGGCATCGTGAACGCCGCCGGCCCCTGGGTCGCGCAGGCGCTGGACGCCGCGCATGCGCAGGCCGAGGGCCGCGTGCGGTTGATCCGCGGCAGCCATATCGTGGTGCCCGCGCTGTATCAGGGCGACCAAGCCTACATCCTGCAGAACGACGACCGCCGCGTTGTCTTCGTCATTCCCTACGAGCAAAAATTCAGCCTGATCGGCACCACCGATGTGCCGCATGAGGGCGACCCCGCCACCGCGCATTGCACCGACGAAGAGGCGGAATATCTCTGCGCCGCGGTGTCGCGCCAATTCCGCAAGCCGGTGACCACAGCCGATATCGTCTGGCGCTATTCCGGCGTGCGGCCACTGTTCGATGACGGCACGGATGATCCCTCGGCGATCACGCGCGACTATGTGCTGAAGCTGGACGACAAGGCGGCGCCGTTGCTGAACATCTATGGCGGCAAGATCACCACTTTTCGCCGCCTGGCGGAGGACGCGACGGGCATGATCTGTGGCGCGTTGGGCCGCGCCGGCACGCCATGGACGGCAGGTGCCACGCTGCCCGGCGGTGATCTCGGCGGCATGACCTTGGCGGCGTTCGAGGCCGAGATGGCGCGGCGTTTCCCCGCCGCGCCGCATATCGCGCGGCTGGTACGCCGGCATGGCGGCGAGTTGCCGGAGGTGTTGGGCGGTGATCTCGGCGCGGATCTCGGCGCGGGGCTGACGGAGCGCGAGTTGCAATGGATGCGCGAGCGCGAATGGGCCGTGACGGCAGAGGATGTGCTGTGGCGCCGCAGCAAGCTCGGGCTGCACATGAGTGCGGCGGAGCGCCAGGCGCTGGTGGCGCGGCTGGGCTGATCAGGGGGCGGTGCTTCTGCCTGCGCCGAGCGCGCGCGTCATCAGCACGCTGTCCACCCAGCGGTCGTGCTTCCAGCCGATGCCGGGCAGCAGGCCGGCATGCGCGAAACCCATCGCGGCGTGCAGGCCGATGGAGGGCGCGTTGGCGCTGTCGCCGATGACGGCGACCATCAGGCGGAAGCCGCGTGTGGTGCAGGCGTCGATCAGGGCTGCGAGCAGCGCGCGGGCGGTGCCGCCGCGTTGCGCGTCGGGTGCCACATAGATGCTGTTCTCGACGGCGAAGCGGTAGGCGGAGCGCGCGCGGTACGCGGAGGCATAGGCGTAGCCGATGACGCGGCCCTGCGATTGCGCGACCAGATAGGGGTAGCCGGCGCCGAGGATGGCGGCCTGGCGGTGCTGCATTTCGGGCGCGTCGGGCGGGGCGTATTCGAAGCTGGCGAGGCCGTGCGTGACCCAGTGGGCGTAGATCGCGGTGATGGCGGGGATGCCGGCGGCGGTGGCA
>JAAFHD010000282.1 GCA_013298245.1 Alphaproteobacteria bacterium | reverse complement strand
GGGCCAGGGCTTGGGCAGCAATGGCCAGGGCTTGGGCGCCAACGGGCCGTTCTTCAACGGCAATGCCTGCTTCAATTTCGACCTGATGGTGGGTGGTTCCAAGAACGACACCATCGAAGGGAATAGCGGCAATGTCGCGGCCATCGGCAATGGCGGCAATGACGAGATTCACGCGCAAGGCCTGATCGTGGCGGGGCCGAATGACGGCACCATCACGCATCTGGGCGGCGGCAATTTCAGCAACTACGCCGTGGGCGATATCGTGAAGATCGCCAATGGGCAGACGCGCGTCGTCTATCAGGTCGGCGATGGCGTGCAGCGGATCGAGAATTTCAATCCCGGCCGCGGCGATACCATCGACATCTTCGGCTATGGCGCGCCCACCGCAGTGGGCATGGTGAATGGTTCGGGCGTGCTGTATTTCGGCCCGAATGCGGCGCTGGTCATCAATGGCTGGCAGCCGGCGAATGGGCCGCTCAGCGGCATCAACTACTATGCCGGGCTGAACCAGATGCCGGGCGCGTTTGGCCGCTTCAACCCGCTGCCGCCGGTGGTGCTGCCGACGACGCAAACCACGTTCTACGGCACGCAGGGCGATGACATCGCGATCGGATCCGCCACCGGCACCACCTTCCGCGGCAATGGCGGCGAGGACCTGCTGATCGGCGGCAATGCCGACGACATCTTCTTCGGCGGCGCGCAGAATGACAGTTTTTATGGCGGCGGTGGGAACGACCAGTTCAACCTGGGGCCGGGCAGCGACCAGGTCAGCGGGTGCGGCGGCACCGATGTCGCGATCCTGAACCTGAACCAGGCGCAGGCGAGCATCGTCAACAACGCCGATGGCAGTGTCACGGTCATCACGTCGACGGGCGCGCATTACCTGCAGGGCGTGGAGTATCTGCGCTTCAATGATGGGGTGGTGAATATCTCCGGCGTGCCGCAGCCGCCGGTGCTGCTGGGCACGGCGGGCGCGGATAACTTCGGCATCACCAACCCGGGCACGGTGGTGCTGGATGGCGTCAACGGCGACAACGACACCGCCTGGGTCAGCGTCAATGGCTGGACGGTCGCACCCAATGTGGAAATCGCGCGGCTGATTGGCGCGGCGACGACCATCACCGGCAATGGCACCGGCGTGCAGCTGGTGGCCAATGCGGCGCTGGCCAGCAGCATGACCAGCGGCGGTGGCCCCACGGTGTTCTGGGGCGGCGCGGGGGCCGATACGATGATCGGTGGCGCGGCCGATGATGTGTTCCGCCCTGGCGCGGGGGCTGCGCAGATGTCGGGCGGTGGCGGCAACGACCAGTTTGTCATCACCAATGCGGCGCAGACCGTGACGGAACTGCCCGGCCAGGGCATCGACACCGCATGGGTTGGCGTGAATGGCTGGACCATGGCGGCGAATGTGGAAATCGGTCGCCTGCAAGGGGCGGCGACCATGCTGGCCGGCAACAACACCGGCGGCGATTTGGTGGCGAACCCGTTGCTGGGCAGCACGATTGTCGGCGGCAGCATGGCCACGGTGTTCTGGGGTGGCGCGGGTGCGGATGTGTTCACCGGCGGCGCGGGGGATGACATCTTCCGCGCAGGCGGCGGTGCCACGACGATGACCGGCGGGCTCGGCAACGACCAATACGTCATCAACAATGTCGCGCAGATCGTGAACGAGTTGGCGGGGCAGGGCACTGATACCGCCTGGGTGAACGTCAATGGCTGGACGCTGGCGCCGAATGTGGAAATCGGGCGGCTGGCGGGCACGGCCACACAGCTGACCGGTGGCGCCACGGCGAACCAGCTGGTCGCGAACCCGACGCTGGGCTCCACGCTGACCGCGGGCACCGGCACGGGCGCGATGTGGGGCGGCGCGGGTGCCGACACCATGGTGGTGTCTGCGTCCAACCAGCAGATCTATCTGTATGGCGGCGCGGATGTGGTGCGGGTGACCGCAACACCCTGGGGCGTTGATGAAGTGGCCGATTTCTCCGGCGCCTGGGGCGATGGCGACAAGCTGAATTTCCAGGGCAGCGGCATCACCGGCATGGGGATGCTGGCGATCACGGATTTCGGCGACAAGACGCTGGTGGCGTCGGGTGCCAACCAGCTGATTCTCTATGGCGTCGGCAGCCTGACCAATGTGCTGACGGCGGGGGATTTCATCTTCTGAGCCGGCGCGGGTAGGGTTGCGGCATGCAGCCCTCCCGCCGCGCGCTTGCCGCGCTGTCCACCGCCGCGATCATCGCACCCGCTTACGCGCAATGGCCCGAGCGGCCGGTGCGCATCATCGTGCCATTCCCGCCTGGTGGGGGCACGGACATCATCGCGCGGCTGGTGGCGCAGCATCTGCAAACTGTCACGGGCCAGACCTTCCTGGTGGAAAACCGCTCGGGCGGGTCGGGCGTGATCGGCACGGAGGCGGTGTTCCGCGCCGCCCCCGATGGGCTGACCTTGGCCATGACATCATCGGGGCCGTTCAGCATCCTGCCGCTGCTGCAGACCGTGCCCTACGACCCGATGACCGGCTTCGTGCATGTGGCGCTGCCGGCGCATACGCCGCTGTTCATGGTGGTGCCGCCGCAATCACCGCACCGCACGGTGGCTGATTTCATCGCGGCCGCGCGCGCAAGCCGCACAGGCATGAACGCGTGCAATGTGGGTGTCGCATCGCCATCCCATCTGGCGGCGGAAATGTTCGCCGCCGGCTTCGGCCTGCGCTTCGAGGCCATCCCCCATCGCGGCAGCGCGCCCGCATTGCAGGACACCGTGGCGGGCCTGTGCGACGTGCTGTTCGACAGCGGCACATCATCCGCGGCACCCGTGCGCCAGGGCCAGGTGCGCGCGCTGGGCGTGACCTCGCCGCAGCGGTTGCCGACCTTCCCCGACCTGCCGACGATTGCCGAAAGCGGCAAGCCCGGCTTCCAGGCCAGCACCTGGTCGGCGCTGGTGGCACCCGCCGGCACGCCGGCCGCGATCGTGGAGCGCATCAACGCGGAGACGCGGGCCTTTGTGCGCACGGCCGCGCAACAGGAACGCCTGGCGGCGCAGGGCAGCGTGCCGCTGGATCTTTCGCCACAAGGGTTCACCGATTTTCTTCGCGCCGAAATGGATGGCTGGCGAGAGGTGATTCGCGCCGCGAATATCCGCGTCTGACCGCTACCGGATGATCCCGGCCGTGGCCATGAAGCGCCGCACGCCGGGGTGGATGTGCTCGGGCGCGGCGGCGAGCGTATTGGCCAGGGTGGTTTCGCTGGCTTGCGGCAGGCGGCGCGTCATGTCCGCGCCGGCGTGATGGATGGCGCTGGCCAGCCGGTGCGCCATGCCGTCATCCAGGCCAGGGCGCGCCAGCACGAGGCTCCAGGTGCCCACGGACGGGATGGCGGTGGTCTGGCCGGGGTAGCTGCCGGCGGGCAGTTCCATGGCTTGCAGGGCCGGCTGGGCGGCCAGGATGCGGGCGCGTTCGGCGGGGTCGGGGGCGATGAAGCGCAGGCCGCCGGGTGCTGCCGCCAGCGTGTTGAAGCCGGGCCAGCCGGCGCCGCCACCCCAGAGTGCGGCGACGCGGCCGTCCAGCACCATGGCGGGGCCATCGGCGGCGCGGTCCAGCAGCACGGGTTCGAAGTCGCGGTCGATATCCAGGCCAAGCCCGCCCATGGTCTGGCGCGCCAGCACCACGAAGGCGGAACCGCGCGCGCCCCAGGCGATGCGTTGGCCGCGCAGTGACGCGATGGTGCTGTGCGGGCTGTCGGGGCGCAGGCCGAACAGGCCGGGCTGGCCATACATCGCGACCAGCAAAGTGATGCCTGTGTTGCCGCGCAATGCGGTCATGGCGGGCTCGCCGGCGACGAGGCCGAGATCGACCTCGCGTGCGGCCAGCAAACGCGGGTTTTCGCCACTGCCGGCGGTGTTGCGCGGCTGTATGGTGATGCCCGGATCGGCCGCGTGGATGGCGGCGGCGAAGGCATCGCCGAAGGCCGGGAAACCACCGCCGGGTGTGGCGGTGGCGAGTGTCAGCACGATGGGCTGCTGCGCCAGCGCGGGCGTCGCCAAGGGCACGGCCAGAAGCGCGCGGCGGCGCATCAGGCCATGTTCACCATGATGGTCTTCTTGTGGGTGAAGTGTTCCAGCATGGCTTCCAGGCTAGCTTCCTTGCCAAGGCCAGAGGACTTCACGCCGCCATAGGAGAGGTTGGCCTGCACGACCAGATTCTGGTTGATCTGCACCAGCCCCGCTTCCAGCCGGTGCGCCAAATCCAGGCCCACCTTCAGGTTGTTGGTCCAGAGCGACGCGGCCAGGCCGTACTCGCTGTCATTTGCCGCCGCCAGCACCGCTTCCGGGTCATCGAAGGGCTGGATCACGGTGACGGGGCCAAAGATTTCCTCGCGCACCAGGCGCGATGAGGCATCGAGGCCGGTGAAGATGACCGGGCGCAGGAACAGGCCCTTCTTCAGCGCGGGGTCTGTCGGCATGGCGCTGCATTCATGCGCGGTCGCACCCGGCGTCGCCTTGCCCTCATTGATGAAGCCCTGGACCTTCTCGAACTGGCCTTCGCTGATGATGGTCCCGATATCCGTCTTCTCATCCAGCGGATCGCCCATGATCATGCCGTTCACCGCCGCCTTCATGCGCGCGACGAACTCATCGAAGATCGGGCGTTCGACATAGATGCGCGACGCGGCCGTGCAGCTCTGCCCCTGCCGCGTGAAGCGCATCGAGGTCAGCGCGCCGGCCACCGTTTTCTCGAAGTCGCAATCGGCGAAGACGATCATCGGCGACTTGCCGCCCAGTTCCAGCGTGACCGGCACGAGCTTTTCGGACGCGGCCTTGGCCACGATCTTCCCCGTCTCGACCGACCCGGTAAACGTCACCTTCCGCACCTTCGGGTGCATCACCAAAGGCGCGCCGCATTCCGGCCCGAAGCCCGAGATGATGTTGAAGCAGCCCGGCGGCAGCACGCGGTTCATCAGCTCGCAAATGCGCATCACCGCCAGCGGCGCTTCCTCGGCCGACTTCACCACCACGGCGTTGCCTGCCACCAGCGCGGGTGCCACCTTCAGCGCCATCAGCAGCATCGGCACGTTCCAGGGGATGATCGCACCGACCACGCCGAGCGGTTCGCGGATGGTCACCGAGAGCATCTTCGGGTCGAAGGGTACGCTCTCGCCCTTCAGTTCGGAACCGAGGCCGCCGAAGAATTC
>JAAFHD010000281.1 GCA_013298245.1 Alphaproteobacteria bacterium | reverse complement strand
CGGGATCGACAGCATCGACATCTGTGTCGTTGAACGTGACCCGCGGAAGTTCATCGAAGCCGTGCGCGTGCTGGAGCCGAGCTTCGGCGCGATCAACCTCGAGGACATCAAGGCGCCGGAGTGCTTCGAGATCGAGCGCGAACTTCGCGCGCGCATGAACATCCCGGTCTTCCATGATGACCAGCACGGCACGGCGATCATCGTCGCGGCCGCGGTGCGCAATGGGCTGCTGTTGCAGGGCAAGGATATCGCCACGGTCAAGCTGGTGAATTCCGGCGGTGGTGCTGCGGCGCTGGCATGCCTGGATTTGCTTGTCGCGATGGGGTTGCCGCGCGAGAACATAACCGTCTGCGATATCGACGGCGTGGTGTGGAAGGGGCGCCCCAACACCGACCCGTACAAGGCCGCCTACGCCCAGGACACGGCCGCGCGCACGCTGGCGGATGTGCTGGATGGCGCCGATATTTTCCTGGGCCTGTCCGCGCCGCGCGTGCTGAAGGCGGAGTGGCTTTCGAAGCTAGCACCCAAGCCACTTGTGCTAGCATTGGCCAACCCCGAGCCGGAGATTCTGCCCGAAGCCGTGCGCGCAGCCCGCCCCGATGCGATCGTCGCGACCGGCCGCACGGACTACCCGAACCAGGTCAACAACGTCCTGTGCTTCCCGTACATCTTCCGCGGCGCGCTGGATGCGGGTGCGACCACGATCAACGAGGCGATGAAGGTCGCGGCCGTGGAGGCCATCGCGTCACTTGCGCGCATGGAAGCCTCCGAGGTGGTCGCCGCCGCCTATGGCGGCCAAGCGCCGGTCTTCGGCCCGGGCTACATCATCCCCAAGCCCTTCGACCCGCGCCTGATTCTGGAAATCGCGCCGGCCGTCGCGCGCGCCGCGATGGAGAGTGGTGTCGCGAAACGCCCCATCACCGACTGGGCAGCCTACCGCGCGGAGCTGGAGCGCTTCGTCTTCCGTTCCGGCAACCTGATGCGCCCGATGTTCGAAGCCGCGCGCAGCACCGCGCGCCGCGTCGTGTACGGCGAGGGCGAGGACGAGCGCACACTCCGCGCCGTGCAGACCGTGCTGGATGACGGCATCGCCGAACCCATCCTGATCGGCCGACGCGACGTGATCGCGGCGCGCGTCAAGGCCATGGGCCTGCGCATGGTGCTGGATGAGACGGTGCGCGTGCTGGACCCGATGACCGATGACGCGGTCTTCGCGCCGCTGGAAGAACTCTACATCCGGAAAGTGGGCCGGCGTGGCATCCCGCCCGACAGCGCGGGCCGCCGCGTGCGCACGCGCGCCACGGTGGCGGCCGCGCTGCTGTTGGAATCGGGCCAGGCGGATGCCGCGCTGGTCGGCGGTTCCGGCGACTGGATGCGCCACTGGCACCACGCGCTGGATGTGGTCGGCAAGTCGCCCGAAGTCTCGCGCGTCTACGCGCTGACGGCGGTGATCGTGCCCAATGGCGCACTGTTCTTCGTGGACACGCACCTGATCATGGAACCCACCGCCGAGCAGATCGCGGAGATGACGCAGCTGGCCGCCGCGCAGATTCGCGAATTCGGAATCGTGCCGCGCGCGGCGCTGCTGTCGCATTCGAGTTTCGGCGCGTCGCACGCGGAAAGCGCGCGCCGCATGCGTGCTGCCTTGAAGCTGATTCGCGCCGCCGAACCCGGTCTGGAAGTGGATGGCGAAATGCACGCCGATGCCGCGCTGGTGCCCGCCATTCTGGGCCGCGCCGTGCCGGACTCCACGCTGACCGGCCCCGCCAACCTGCTGGTGATGCCGAACCTGGATAGCGCGAACATCGCCTTCAATCTGCTGAAGGCGGCGGCCGATGGCTTGCAGGTTGGCCCGCTGCTGCTGGGCATGAACAAGCCGATCGAGGTGTTGGTGCCGAGCGTGACTGCGCGCGGCATCGTCAACGTGACGGCGGCGGCGGTGGCGCAGGCGAATGGGTGGAAGGGGCCCACCAGCCAATAGCGGCCAGGCCCGCGGCGCGCGCCGGCACACGCCGCGCGCTGCGTCCATCCACGCCGCCCAGCGCAACCACCGCGCGCCCTGCATGGCGCGCCAACCACGCCCATGCATGCACGCCCAAAGCGCGCGCGCCTGGGTGGCTGCGCGTTGCGAAAATCGGCGAGACCAACAACGCGTCCACGCGCAACGCCCGCCCACGCGCCAGCCCCCTGCGCCCATGGCACGCCGCCGACAGCAACGCATCCGGCCGCCGCGCGCGCAAGAATGCGAGCAACCCAGGCGCACCACGCTCCGGCACATGCAACCCCGCGCCCCAGCGCAAAGCCGCCCGCGCATCGCCCCCAATCAACAGCCGCAACCCGCGCGCGCGCGCCAATCGCGACACCTCCGGCAACAACGCCGGCGCCAGGCCACGCACCACCACCGCAGCCCCGCGCGGCAGGCGCCGCATCGCGGCCCGCGGGTCCGGCAGTCGCACAGGGTCGCTCAACAGCCATAGGCGCGGCACGCCGCCTGGCTTATTCCTCTCGCCTATGATCGCTGAAAACTTGCGCCGCATCCGCGACAGGATCGCCGAAGCCACCGCCCGCGCCAACCGCCCCGCGGGTAGCGTGGAGCTGGTCGCCGTCTCCAAGACCAACCCCGCCGATGCGGTGGTCGAGGCACTGGCCGCCGGCCAACTCCTGTTCGGCGAAAACCGCGTGCAGGAAGCGGCCGGCAAATTCCCCGCGCTGCGCGCCGCGCACCCCGCCATGCGCCTGCACATCATCGGCGGCCTGCAGACCAACAAGGCCGAGGACGCGGTCGCGATCGCCGATATGATCGAAACGCTGGACCGTCCGAAACTGGCGGAATCCCTGGCCAAAGCGATGGCCAAGCTGAACCGTCGCCCGGCCTGCCTGGTGCAGGTCAACACCGGCGACGAGGCCCAAAAATCCGGCATCGCCCGTGCCGATGCCGACAGTTTCATCCGTGCCGCGCGCGATGATCACGGCCTGGATGTGCAAGGCCTAATGTGCATCCCGCCGGCGGAAGGCGACCCGCGCCCGCACTTCGCCTGGCTTGCGGAATGCGCGGCGCGCCACGGGTTGCGCACGCTCTCCATGGGCATGTCCGCCGATTTCGAAGCGGCCATCGCCGAGGGCGCCACCCATGTCCGCGTGGGTAGCGCCATTTTCGGTGCGCGCGGTTAGGCGGGGACACGCACCTTCAGCGGCATCATCACATCCGTCAGCCATTCGCTGGGCGGCAGCGTGCGGCAGTCGTTCAGATAATCCTCGATCATCGGGTGGTCTGCTGGCTCCTCACCGCTGCCCGGCAGCCAGGTGCCGTACAGCCAGTCATAAGCACCTTCCAGCTCCGCGTATGGCCCTTGGAAACGCAGCGTGGCGCAGCGCATGGCCGGCACCTCGATCAGCCGCACGCCATCCGAAACAGGCGTGCCTGGCTGCACCGTGATCGCGGCGGCAGAACGCAACTGCGCCGCCGGCATGCTCTTCGGATCATCCCAATACAGCCCGATGTAGCGCGCCTGTTCCGCCAGCAGCCCACGCGCAGCACCCCATGCCAGCAGTCGGTCAAAGACCGTACTGATATCGTCGTAAGGCCCACGATGATCCAAAGCGGCCAATGTCATTGCGGGCAGGTCGGTATGACGGATCTGATACATGCTGTCCTCCTTCGGTGAACCAATGCCGCCGCGCGCGCGATAGGCGCCAGGCGGAATGCCATGCGCGTCCCGGAACGCGGGCGTGAAGGCCGCGACCGAGCCATACCCTGCGCCGCGCGCCACCTGCGCCATCGGCGCATCGGTCTTCAACAGCGCGGCCGCAGCGCGGGAAAGCCGCAGCCTGGCCAGGGTTTCCGCAGGCGTTTCCCCCACCAGGCCGCGATAGGCGTGGTGGAAATGGTACTGTGAAAACGCAGCCGCCTCGGCGAGTTCCTCCAGACTGGGCGGGTCATCGATGCGTTCGGCCAGCAGCGCCATGGCGCGGGCGATGCGGCGGGCGTGGTCGGTCAGTGTGACGGTCTTCATGCACACCTTATGCCGCAACCCGGATTGATCGCGCTTGCGAAGTTTCGCGCACGCTGGGAACACTGCACGGGATGAACGAACACGGTTTCCACGCACGCAGAATCCTGCGTGCAGCATCCTCCGCGACGCTGGCCACGCAGCTGGACGGCCAGCCCTTCGCCAGCCTGGTGACGCATGCTGTGGCGCCCGATGGCGCGCTGCTGCTGTGGCTGTCGACCATGTCCCAGCACACGCGCCAATTGCAGCAGGAACCGCGCTGTGCCGTGCTGGCGCAGGGCGCGCCCACCACCGCCAACCCACAGACCGCGCCGCGCGTGACGGTCACGGGGCTTGCGGAAAAGATCGAGGACGCCGCGCTGAAATCGCGCTGGCTGGGCCGCCACCCCTACGCCGCGCAATACGCCGAATTCGCGGATTTTTCGCTGTGGCGGATCGTGCCGCAGGCAGCCCTGTTGGTGGGTGGTTTCGCAGCCGCGCATCGGATCCGCGCGGCTGACCTGGCGCCCGGCGCTGACGCCGTCGCGGCCATCCTGGCGGCCGAGGCCGACATCATCGCGCATGTGAACGCCGACCACGCCGATGCGGTGGAGGTCATCGCCGGCGGCCCCGGTTGGCGGCTTGCGGCGGTGGATGTGGATGGCTGCGACATGCGGCTGGATGACGCCGTGCGCCGGCTGGAATTCGCGGCCCCTGTCAGCGATGCGGATGGCGTAAGAAAGGCGCTGATTCTGGCCGCACGCGCGGCGCGCGCCTAACCCCGGCGCGTCCGCAGCGGAATCTGTGGCGGCCCGCCATTGACGATTTCGCGCAGCTCCTTGCCCGGCTTGAAGAAGGGCGCGGCCTTACCTGGCACCGCCACACTTTCGCCGGTGCGCGGGTTGCGCCCGGTGCGGGCATCGCGCCGCTTGACGCTGAAAGCGCCGAAGCCGCGCAATTCCACGCGGCCGCCTTCGGCCAGGGTTTCGGTGATGCGCTCGAAGATCACGGTCACCAGCGCCTCGATATCCTGCTGGCGCAGGTGCGCGTTGTCGGCGGCCAGTTGGGCGATGAGCTCGCTTTTCGTCATGGGTGGCGGGGGGCGTTCATGGCGGCCAAACGCTGGCCTGACACGCGTGGCATGTCAACGCATGATGCGCGCCTGCAACCCCTGCCAACCCCACCATTCCGCCTGAATCACGCGCAAAACGCCCTCTGTGCCCGTTGCCAGCAGGCGT
>JAAFHD010000279.1 GCA_013298245.1 Alphaproteobacteria bacterium | reverse complement strand
CAGGACGCCGCCGCCGCCCTGCCCGCCCGCATGCTGGCCGCGCGCGCCGGCGAGCGCGTGCTGGACCTCTGCGCCGCACCCGGCGGCAAGACCGCGCAACTCGCCGCCGCCGGCGCGCAGGTCACTGCCGTGGAACGCGACCAGAAGCGCGCCGAACGCCTGCGCGAAAACCTCGCCCGCCTGAAACTGCCTGCCGAAATCATCATCGCCGACGCCACGCAATGGCGCCCCGACGCGCTGTTCGACGCCGTGCTGCTGGACGCGCCATGCAGCGCCACCGGCACCATCCGCCGCCACCCCGACGCGCTGCACCTCAAGCGCGCCACCGACATCCCGCGCCACGTCGCGACACAAACCGCGCTGCTGGCCGCCGCCGCGCGCCTGCTGGCGCCAGGCGGCCGCCTGGTCTTCGCCACCTGCTCCCTGCAGGCGGAAGAAGGCGAAGCGCATCTCTCGCGCCTGCCCGATGGCCTGGTGCTGGACCCCGTGCGGGACGATGAATTGCCCGGCCTGCCCGCCACCAACGGCGCGTTGCGCACGCGGCCCGACATGTGGTCCGACCTCGGCGGCATGGATGGCTTTTTCGCCATGCGCGCGCGGCGCAATCCGGTCTAGGCTTCGCACATGCGCCTGCTTGTCGTCGAAGACAGCCCCGATCTTTCGCAACAGCTTCGCCAATCCCTGGCCGAAGCAGGCTTCGCTGTGGACCTGGCGATGGATGGCGAAGAAGCGCTGCACCTGGGCAACACGGAACCGTACGATGCGGTCGTGCTGGACCTCGGGCTGCCGCGCCTGGATGGCCTGTCGGTGCTGCGCCGCTGGCGCGAGGCGGACCGCGCCATGCCGGTGATTCTGCTGACCGCGCGTGACAGCTGGACCGAGAAGGTCGCGGGCCTGAACGCCGGCGCCGATGACTACCTGGCCAAGCCTTTCATCATGGCGGAATTGATCGCGCGGCTGAACGCGCTGATCCGCCGCGCCGTGGGCGTGGCCAAGCCCGAACTGGTCTTCGGCGAGGTGCGCGTGGACACCGCCGCGCGCACCGTCACGCGCGCCGGCGCGCCCATACGCGTCACCGCGATGGAATACGGCATGCTGGCCTATCTGGCGCTGAACGCCGGCCGCCCGGTGTCGAAAACCGAATTGACCGAACACCTCTACGCCCAGGATTTCGACCGTGATTCGAACACGCTCGAAGTCATCGCCGGCCGCATCCGCCGCAAGCTGGGTGACGGGCTGATCGAGACCATCCGCGGCCAGGGCTATCGCATGGTGCCGCCGGGATGACGGCGCAGGCCATCGTCGTGCGCGGCTCGATCACGCGCCGGCTGGCCTTCACGGTGGCACTGTGGGTGGCGCTGGGCCTTGGTGTCACCGGCTTCTTCGTGCTGCGCATGGCCGCCGAACAGATCGAGGAAGCGGCGGACCAACGCATGGTCTCCCTGCTGGACGCGATCATCGCGGCCGCGGCGCTGGACCCGGTGCGCGGCCCCATCCTGGCGCGCCCGGTTTCCGAACCGGAATTCGACCGCCCGCTATCCGGCCACTACTGGCAGATGACCGGCCCCGGCGGCATCGTCACCACATCGCGTTCGCTGTGGGACCAGCGCCTGCCCGCAGCCCGCCCCGACGGCCCGGCGCGCAACGAGGACATCATCGGACCACGCGCCGAACCACTGCGATTGCTCGAACGCCATGTGCAACTCGAAGCGCGCTTCGGCACGCCGCGATTCCAGACCGTGACGGTGCAAGTGGCGGTCACGCGCGTGCCGACGGATGAGGAAATCCAGCGCCTGCGACAAGGGTTGATCCTGGCCTTCCTGGGCCTGGGTGCCGCGCTGGTCGGCGCGGTTGCCGTGCTGGTTGTCTGGGCGCTGGCACCGCTGAAACGCACGCAGGAAGAAGTGGCCGAAGTGCGCGCCGGCACGCGCGAACATGTGGACGTGACAGCACCCGCGGAACTCGCACCGCTGGTCAATGAGATCGAAGCGCTGATCGACCAGAATCGCGAAACCCTGGACCGCGCGCGCACCCATGTCGGCAACCTGGCGCATGCGTTGAAGACGCCGATCGCGGTGCTGCGCAACGCGCTGGAACGCGAGGATCTGGCTGCCGCGCGCGCCCAGACCGCCACGCTGGAACGCCTGGTGCAGCACCATCTGCGCCGCGCAC
Organism: Alphaproteobacteria bacterium; assembly: GCA_013298245.1. Taxonomy (GTDB): domain Bacteria; phylum Pseudomonadota; class Alphaproteobacteria; order Acetobacterales; family Acetobacteraceae; genus Rhodovarius. The sequence goes on along the minus strand of JAAFHD010000279.1, from coordinate 3,095 downwards.
GCGCGGGGGCCTTGGCGGGTGGCGCGGGCACGGAAGCCTCGCCGCTGGTGGCGGCCGAAACGCTGGCCACCGCCTTGCGCCGATTGTTCGGCACGCGCGGCATCGACGTCAGCACCAAGGGTCAGGCGGCCGCGCGCGTGCGCGCCGACAGCCAGGACCTGACGGAGATGCTGGGCAACCTGATGGAGAACGCCTGCAAATGGGCGAAGTCCCGCGTGGAGGTGCGCGTGCGCGCGCAACGCGGCGTGGTGATCATTGAAGTCGAGGATGACGGGCCGGGACTGGCGGAAGGTCAGGATGGCGCGGCGCTGACACGCGGCGTGCGGCTGGATGAAGCGGCACCCGGCAGCGGCTTGGGCCTTGCGATCGTGACCGACCTGGCAGCACTTTACGCTGGAACCTTGGCGTTGGAACGCGGGCAACGCCTGGGTGGTATGCTGGCGCGGCTGGAACTGCCGGGGCGCGTGGTCACCGCCTGATCAAATGAACTGCCCGCGCAGAAAACCCAAGGCCGGTAAGGGCCGCCACTGCCGCGGCAAATCCGCGCGGCGGATCGCGGCCACGCTGTAGTTCGGCACCGGCTGGCCTTGGCGGCGCAGAAAATCCGCGTAGCTGCGAACCTGTTCGGCGCGCCAGGCCATGTCGTTCTGCGCGGCATCGCGGTTGCGGAAAACCTCGGCGATGCGGTGCTGCCGCCCCAGGCTGGCCATCACGGCCCAGAGGGTGTCGTCATCACCGCGCGGCAGCTTCAGGACCGAGGAATCCATGGACGCACACATGCTGGCGGGGGAACGGGTGGCGGGTCAAGCACGGCTTCGCTAGCGTGGCAGCGAAGGAGACCCGCCATGCTGCCACCGCGCGAGACAATCACCATCGGCTTCGCCCATGTCGCCTACAACTGCCAGGAACGCCTGGCGCTGCGCGGCACCGGGCTGCGCAGCATGCAGGCGCGCACGCGCGATGAGTTGGACGCGATGCTGCCGCAGATCGATGTGCTGAGCCTGTCGGGCATGTGGCGCAATGACATCCCCGCGATGGCACCGAAGCTGCGGTTTGTGCAGTCCATGTCGGCGGGGACGGACCAGTATGATCGCGCGGTGCTGAAGGCCGCGGGTATTCGGTTGGCGAGCGCCGCCGGCGTGAACGCCAACGCGGTGTCCGAACACGCGATCAGCCTGATGCTGGCGATGACGCGGCGGCTGCCGGAAGCGCGCGACAACCAGCACAAGAAGATCTGGCGCGGCATGATGAGCGATTTTTCGCGGCGCGAGGATGAACTGGCGAAGAAGACGCTGTTGGTGGTGGGGATGGGGCGCATCGGCTCGCGCCTGATCCGGATTGCCAAGGCGTTCGACATGCATGTGATCGGTGTGCGCGCGAACCCGGGCGCGGGGGCGGAGGGCGCTGATGAAGTGCATGCGACGAGCGCCTTGCCCGCACTGCTGCCGCGCGCGGATTTCGTCGTGCTGGTCTGCCCGCTGACTGCGGAGACGACCGGGTTGATGAACGCGACCACCTTGGGCGCGATGAAGCCCGATGCGTATCTGGTGAATTGCGCGCGCGGGAAGGTATGCGATGAACCCGCGCTGATCGCGGCCTTGGCCGCCGGTCGTATCAAGGGTGCGGCGCTGGATGTGACGGTGGAGGAACCGCTGCCAGCCGACAGCGCGCTGTGGTCGCTGCCCAACGTGTTCATCACGCCGCACACGGCGGGCGAGACCTGCGCCTATGAGGACAACGTGATCGACATCCTGCTGGAAAATCTGGAACGCCAGTGGCGTGGGGAAACCGCGCTGGTCAACCAGATCGTGTAGGCCAGCGGCGCAAAAATTCCTCCTGCGCGGGCGTTTCCACCGCGCGCGGATCGTGGTTCGCGCGCACCCATTCCAGGGCGCGCGCGATGCCGGCTTCTTTCGCCAGGCACCCCAACACCGTTCCGGTGCGGCCCAGCCCCGCCTTGCAGCCGATGTAGAACAGGCGCGCCGGTTCGGCCGCCATCGCTGTTCGCAACGCATCCAACGTGGCGCGCAACGCGGCCGCATCCGGCACACCGAAATCCGAAATATCCAGCACCAGCGCCGCATCCGCGCGGTTGCCCGCATCCGGGTCCAGGCACAACCCAAACGCACCCGCGGGCAGCGCGGCGAAAGGCCCCGCCGCCACGCGCGCGCCGAACAGGATCACACCAGGCTCATCCCCAGCGCCGGCTTCGAGCCTTCCGGCAGCGGGCACACGTAAGGCTGCTTCGCCATCTTCGCCGCATGCTCGGCTTGCGCCGCCGCGATCACGCCCGGGTTCTTCAGCGCATCCACAGCCGTGCCCGCCATCACCTTCGCCACATGCACCAGGCCCTTGTGCGACGCCGCCGTCTTGCCCTGCGCGGTCAGCTGCCAGGAATGGCCCGGCGTGCCGATCGCGTAGGTCGCGCCACGCGCCTGCACCGTCGGCACCTTCCAGGACACATCGCCCACATCGGTGCTGCCGACCATCTTTTCAGGCTTCGCATCGGCCGGGATCACGGCATCACACAGCGGCGTGTCGGCGCGTTCGGGAACGCCCGCGCGGCGCCAGGATGCGTTGATGTCTTCTGGCGTCAGCGTCGCCTGAAATTGACGCGCCAGTTCCCGATCCGCTTCGTCAAACGGCGGCGGGCCCAGCCGATCCAGGCTGGACTGCATCAGCGCCTCCAGCGGCTTGTTGGCCAGCAGGTTGGACACCGCCGAAATCACCTGCGTGGTGACGCTGCATTCGGTCATCAGCGCAGCACCATCGGCGATCTTGCGCACGCGCGTCACCAGGCGGTTCAGCTCCGTCACGTCACGCGCGCGGATCAAATACCGCACCTTCGCAAAACCCTGCACCACATTGGGCGCAACCCCACCCGCATCCAGATACGCATAATGGATGCGCGCGTCAGATGGCATGTGTTCGCGCATGTAGTTCACGCCCACGCTCATCAGCTCCACCGCATCCAGCGCCGAACGCCCCAAATGCGGCGCGGCCGCCGCATGCGACGACCTTCCGGTGAAGCTGAAATCGATGCGCGTATTGGCCAGCGACACCGCCTCATTCACGCCAGAAAACGCGGAGGGGTG
>JAAFHD010000028.1 GCA_013298245.1 Alphaproteobacteria bacterium | reverse complement strand
CGCTCTTCCGATCTCGTATGCAATCGCCAGATTGTCCACGCCGTCATAGCTGGGCGTGGGCACGGCATCCGCGAAGGCGGGGATGCCGATGCGACGGTCGGCATCGGTCAGGCGCAGACCGATGCTGCTGAAGGCACCGGCGTTCAGGTTGATGCGGTTGGGCAGTGCCTGGTTGGACGCGTCGATCGCGTCGATCCCGCCGCCATCCCAGATGGTCATGAAGAAGGCTTCCGCGACGCCCCAGGCATAGGTGTCGTTGCCCGCGCGCGTGGCGGTATTGGCGCCATAGAGCTGCTGCGCGGCCCAGATATCGTACAGCATCGGCGTGCGCGGGATGATGTCGAAGGTGGACCAGGAATAGCCCTGCGCATCGCCGCTGACGGTGACGGTGCCGGCATTGCTCGGGCCGTCATAGGCCATGACGGTATAGCGCGTGGTGTTCTCGGGGCCCGTCAGCGTGGCGGGCGCTTCGAAGGGGTGCTTCAGGCCGATCGCGTGCCCCACCTCATGGATCGCGGTGAGGTAGCCGAAGCGGCCTGGCGTGATGTCGGCATTGGTGTCGATATTGGCCATCACGATATCGCCGCCGCGCGGCTGCGAGGTCACGCTGGTGATCGTGTCGCCCACGAAGCTGTAGCTGTAGGAGGGGTAGTAGGCGAAGCCCGAACTGCCCGATTGGTCCGACATGCCGATGCGGATATCGGCGGCCGCGCCAGTGGTTTCGGTGAAGGTGATGCAGGCGACTTCGGCCCAGGCAGACAGGGCCGTGCGCATGCCCGCCTGCTGTGCCGTGTTCAGCGGCTGGAAGTTGGTGACGGTCCATTCCGCGGGCTGGCTGGTGACGAAGCCGAAGGTGACCGCGGCCGCCGTGCCCATGCCGCCAGGCGCGTTGACGGGCGTGCCGATGGCTGCGGGGAAATTCCAGCGCGCGGTGTCGAATTGCGTCGTGGCCAGAAGTGCCGCCAGCGCATTGCCGACAGGCCCGCCAGCACCTGGCGCGCCGCCAGTGAATTGCGGTGCGGGGTCATCGGCCCGGAAGCCGCCCATGGCGGAGCACAGGATGCACATGCGGGCAGGCTAGAACAGGCGGCCTGTCTTGACCAAGCCAATCCACCGGGCAGGCTGGGCGCATGAACCTCGCACATTGGCTGGACCGCATCGCGCGGCAATATCCGGCGCGACCGGCCTTGGCGCATGGGACGCGCTTGGTTGCGGATTACGCGGCGCTGGCGGCGCGCGCGGCGGCGGTGGCCGGGTGGCTGCGTGCGGCAGGTGTGGCGCCGGGCGATCGCGTCGCACTCTTCATGGGCAATCACCCGCGCTATCTGGAATTGCTGTGGGGCGTGTGGTGGGCGGGCTGCTGCGCGGTGCCGATCAATGCGAAATTGCACGCGAAGGAAGCGGCCTGGATCATCGGGCATGCGGGTGCGGCGCTGTGCTTCACCGATGACGGCGATGCGCTGCGCGAGGCGGGTGTGGAGTGCGCGCTGCATGCGGATGCCGGGGTGGGCGATGCGGCGCCGGTCGTGGAACGCGGCGTCACCGATCCGGCCTGGCTGTTCTACACCAGTGGCACGACGGGGCGGCCCAAGGGCGTGGTGCTGGCATCGCGGCAATTGCAATGGGCGACGGCGGGGTATCTGGCCAACATCGCGCCGGTGGGTGCGGGCGATGTGATGCTGCACCCAGCACCGCTGTCGCATGGCGGTGGGCTGTACCACCTGCCATTCGTGATGCAGGGCGCGCTGAATGTGGTGCCGGAATCGGGCGGCTTCGATGCGGCGGAGGTTTTTGGGCTGGCGGCGCATTGGCGGCGCGCGTCGTTCTTCGCGGCACCCACGATGGTGAAGCGGCTGGTGGATCATGCGAAACGGAGCGGTCTGCGGCCTGAGGGCCTGGCCACGATCATCTATGGCGGCGGCCCGATGTACCTGGCCGATATCGAGGAAGCGCTGGCGGTGATCGGCCCGCATTTCGTGCAGATCTATGGCCAGGGCGAGGCGCCGATGACGATTACCGCCCTGCCCTCTGCGATCATCAATGATCGCGCGGCGCCGCGTTGGCGTGAACGCCTGGCGTCGGTCGGGCATGCGCAATGCATGGCGGAGGTGTCGATCCGCGATGCCGATGGGCGCGCGCTGCCGGTGGGCGAAAGCGGCGAGGTCTGCGCGCGCGGCGATATCGTGATGGAGGGGTATTGGCGGGATGCGGACGCCACCGCGCGCGCGATCCGCGATGGCTGGTTGTACACCGGCGATGTGGGGCGGATGGATGCGGATGGGTTTCTCACGCTGCTGGACCGCAGCAAGGACCTCCTGATCAGCGGCGGCTCCAACATCTACCCGCGCGAGGTGGAGGAGGCGTTGCTGACGCACGCGGATGTCGCGGAGGTGTCGGTCATTGGCCGCGCGGATGCCGAATGGGGCGAGGTGGTGGTGGCCTATGTGGTGGCGCGCGGGCCCGTCACCGCGGCCGCACTTGATGCGCATTGCCTGGAGCGCATCGCGCGCTTCAAGCGGCCCAAGCACTACCGCTTCGTCGCCGAGCTGCCCAAGAACAACTACGGCAAGGTGCTGAAAACCACCCTGCGGGAGATGGAATCGCGGGCGTGATTCGTGCCACAAACCGCGCATGACATACCGCATCGACATCGTCTCCGACGCGATCTGCCCCTGGTGCTGGATCGGCAAGCGCAACCTGGAAGGTGCCTTGGCCGAGCTGGGGTGGCAGGCCGAACTGCGTTACCACCCCTTCCAGCTGAACCCGGACATGCCGGCCGAAGGCGTGCCACGCGCCGAATATCGCGCCGCCAAATTCGGCAGCATCGAGCGATCACGCGAGCTGGATGCGCAGGTGACGGCGGCCGCCGCCGCGGCCGGGCTGGAATTCCACCTGGACCGCCAGGCGCGCACGCCGAACACGCTGGCAGCCCACCGGCTGATCCAGCGCGCGGCCGCGCATGGCGCGCAGATCGCGGTGAAGGAGGCGATCTTCCAGGCCTATTTCCAGGATGGCGAGGATATCGGCGACATGGCCGTGCTGGCGCGCATCGGGCGCGCCCATGGCGTGGCGGATGCGGCCGAATACCTGGCCGGTGAGCAGGACACAGAGACGGTGCGCGCCACCGATGCAGGCTTCCGCCAATCCGGCATTTCCGGCGTGCCGACCTTCGCGCTGGAGCGGCATGTGCTGTTCAGTGGCGCGATGCCGGCCGAACAGATGGCGGCGGCGTTTCGGCGCGGGGAGGCGGTGCTACGGGAAAAGGGGCTGCTGGGCGGCTAGAGATCGCCCATGGTGCCGGCGGGGCGCTGCCTTGGCCCCCAGGGCGTATAGGGCGAGGGCTGCGGCGTGATCACAGCACCCGGCGCATAATACGGCGCATGAACGGGCGGCGAGACCACGCCCGGCCCATAATAGCCGGGCGGATAGCCGCGGCCGCCATGGTAGCCAGGGGCGCCGTAATACCCCGGCCCACCCGGGTTGCAGGCGGCGAGGAGAAGCGGGGTCAGGATCAGCAGGCGTCGCATGCGCGCATCATGGCATGAGGCTTATGGCGACGTCATGGCGAATGTTGCGCGCGCAGCCAGGCATCTGTTTCGGCGAGTGTTTCGGGGCGGCCGATTTCGCGGAAGCGTTCATGCACCAGGTGGCCGGCCAACTGCCCCTGGCGCGCCAGCGCGCCGGTCAACGCCGAGAGTTCCCACGGGTCCGCTTCGGGCCATTCCGCGACCGGCGCGTGGCGGAACACCGTGACGCCGGCGTCGATCCATTCGACGCCCGGCTGGCCGTGCACCGCCTTGTCGTGCGCGCGGACCATGCCGTCCTGGAAGATGACGTTCGAGGCATCCCATTGGTCGCGGTTGTGCAGCACGGTCATCAGCGCGGGTTGGTCGGCGGCCAGGAAGGCGGCATGTGCGGCGCGTGCATCCAGCGGCAAAAGGCTGTCGCCATAACCCAGGAAGAAGGGGTCCGACAGCAGCCGCAGCGCGTGCCGCAGCGCGCCACCGGTGCCGCGCCGCGCAGGCCCTTCGTGGCTGATCATGATGTCGAGGCCGAAGCCCGGTTGCGCTTGCAGAAAATCTTCCACCTGTTCGGCCAGGTGGCCCAGGCACAGCACCACGCGGGAAAAACCCTGGCGGCGGGCGTGGCGCAGCAGGTGGGCCAGGAAGGGCTCGCCGGCGACCGGCATCAGCACCTTCGGCGTGGCCTGCGCCAGGCCGCCGAGCCTGGTCGCCATGCCGCCGGCCAGCAATGCCAGGTCCGGCAGGCTCATTGCGCGATGATGGTGGTGCCCTGCGGTTGCAGCCGCAGCGGCACTTCCTTCAGGCCAGCACCGGTCATGGCGGCGCGCAGCTGGTCCGGGTCATGGGCGTGGAACAGCAGGAAGCCACCGCCGCCCGCACCGACCAGCTTGCCGCCGATGGCGCCGGAGCGCATCGCCAGGTCATACCAGCCATCGATCTGCGGGCTGGACATGCCGGAGGAGCGCTTTTTCTTGGCTTCCCAGTGTTCGCGCATGATCTCGCCCCAGCGGTCCAGGCGGCCGGCCAGCAGCGCGTCGCGGATTTCGAAGCCCATGGCCTTCACGCGGTCCAGGTTGGACAGCATGCCGGCGTCCATCGCCTTCGATGCGGCATCCTGTTGGGCGAGGATTTCGCCAGCGCTGCGGGTGCGGCCGGTGAAGAACATCAGCGTGTGGGATTGCAGGCGGGCGTGGGTTTCGGCGGGCAGTTCGATGCGTTCGACATCGACGCGGCCGTCCGTGCGGAAATGGAAGCCGGTCAGGCCACCATAGGCGGCGATGTATTGGTCCTGCTTGCCGATGGGCTCGCCCAGGCGGTCCAGTTCAATGCGGCAGGCGCTGGCGGCGACTTCTTCCGTCGTCATGGGCGCGCCGCGCAAAGCCGACAGCGCCAGCATCAGCGCGGTCGTGAAGCTGCCGGAACTGCCAAGCCCGGTGCCGGCGGGGATGTCGGCGACCGAGGTCACTTCCAGCGCGGTTTCGTGGCCGAGGCCCAATTCGTTCAGGGATTCGCGGATGATCGGGTGTTCAATGCCAGCCACCTTCTGCGGCCGTTCGATGCGCGAGTATTTCAGCAGGATGCCCTGCTCCAGCGTGCGCTGGACGGAGACATAGACATGCGCCTGGATCGCCATCGCGACCAGGAATCCCTCGCGCTTTTCGTAATAGGACGGCAGGTCGGTGCCGCCGCCGCCGACGGAGATGCGCAAGGGGCTGCGGGTGACGATCATGGCTGGAATCTCCGGGGCACGGCGGTCAGCACCAGGTCGATGCCGTCATGGTCGTGGCTGCGCACATGCAGCGCGGCATCCGGCAGGGCGGCGATGGCGCGTTCGGGCAGTGTCACGATGTCATCGGGCTTGTGGTAGATGGAGATGGACAGCGCCGGCTGGTGGCGCGCGATGATGGCCGCGGCGCCATCCAGCACCGGGTGTTCCTGGCCTTCGGTGTCGAGCTTGATGCAATCGACGCGCTCGCCGGCGAGTGCGGCGTCCAGCGTGACGCAGGGCACGACGACGCTGCCGCTGCCGCCGGTGATGGTGCCGGGCGTGCCGGATGGGTCCAGGCGCAATTCGCCCGCTGCGGCACCGATGCCGGCCTGATGCAGGGTGACTTGCGCGGCCACCGCGGGCGGCAGGCGGTCGCGGTATTGGGTCAGCTTGGCGAAGGAAATCGGGTCAGGTTCGAAGGCGTGGAAACGGCCGAAGCGCGGACCGTGCCAGCGCAGGAAATGCTCCAGCGCATCGCCGGAAAAAGCGCCGCCATCGACCACCACGGCGTCATCCGGCAGGCGCATCAGCGCGCGGTCGAAATAGATGGCTTCGGGGCGGGGTTCGGGCAGTGCCGCGTGGTCGAAGGCCAGGCGCCAGGCCAGGTCGGCGGCGTAGTGGCGCTTGCTGTCGGCATCCGCCAGGCGGTCGTGGACGGCCATGATGCGCGATGCCGCAGCGACCAAAGGTTCGGGGCCGGAGAGCTGGTAGTGTTCGCCAAGCGCGGCACCCCAGCGCCAGAAGGCAGCCATCACCGGCAGGATGCGCGTGATGCCGCGCGTCGCCAGCCAGGCGACCGTATCGGCATGGACGTGATGCGGCGACCAGATACCGACCAGCACCACCGGGTCCGGGCCGGTCAGCGCCAGGGCGTCGTCCAGCGAGAGCACGGGCACGCCCTCGGCGTCGCGGCCCCAGAAGCGGGGCGCGTATTCGACCATGGCGGCGACGCGGCCGCCGCCCTGCCGCACCGCGCGCATGATGCGCATGGGCAGAAGCGCGCTGCCGATGATGAGCAAACGCCCCTCGGCCGCGGCCTTGTCCAGCATGGCGCAGGTGCTGTGCTGCATGGCGCGGATGCGCGCGGCATCCAGGGTTTCGGCCAACCAGGCGCGGGTGTCGGTCATGCGCGGCTGTCCAATGTCCAGCGATTGGCGATCAGCCAGCGCAGGGTTTCACGCACGCCATCCTCGATCTTGACGCGCGGCGCCCAGCCCAGGGCGCGCATGCGCGAGCAGTCCAGGAAGATGAAGGGATTGTCGCCGATCCAGCCGCGCGCGCCGCCGGTGTATTCCAGGCGCGGTGTGACGCCCATCTCGGCGGTGATCCAGCCGATGCTGTCATTCACGCGGCACCAGTGATCCTGGCCCAGATTATACACGCCATAAGGTGCGGGCGCGCGTTCCAGCGCCAGCAGCATCGCGGCGACGCAATCATCCACATGCAGATAGGATTTCTGCTGCTTGCCATCGCCCAGCACCGGCAGAACCGAAGGGTCCGCCAGCAGCTTCTTCGCGAAATCGAAGACATGGCCATGCGTGTAGCGCGGCCCCAGGATGGACACGAAACGGAACACCGTGGCGTGGAAGCCGAAGCCTTCGGCATAGGCGGAAATCAGGCCTTCGGCGGCCACTTTCGACATGCCGTAGAGCGAGGTCTGCACCGGGAAAGGCCCGTCCTCTGGGGTCGGGAAAACCTTCGCTTCGCCATAGACGCTGCCGGTGGAGGAAAACAGGATGCGCTTCACGCCATGCGCGCGCATCGCTTCCAGCACGTTCTGCGTCGCGATCGCGTTCTGCTCGAGGTCCCGGCGCGGGTGGTCGGTGCCGAAGCGCACATCGGCGTTGGCGGCCAGGTGGAACACGGCGTCCACACCCACCATCGCGGCCGAGATCGCGTCCATGTCCAGCAGGTCGCCCTGCACGAAGCGGAAGCCAGGCTGTGCCCGGGCACCTTCCAGAAAACGCGGCATGCCGGTGGAGAGGTTGTCATACCCCACCACTTGGTGCCCGCCCGCCAGCAAGGCGTCGGTCAGGTTGCTGCCGATGAAGCCGGCGGCGCCGGTGACCAGGATTTTCATGGTGATTACAGCTTGAAGCCAGCGCCCTGCGCGTCGTCGTGGAACATCTTCACCGTCTCCCAGCTGAACTGCACCGGGTCCTTGCCCAGCGTCGGCAGCTTGGCGATCAGGTCGTTGGTCATGGTGATGACGTGGCAGCCCACATCATGCGCCTGCACCGCGTTCAGCACTTCGCGCGGCGAGGCCCAGATCAGCTTCTGCTTGTCGGCGCCGCGCATGATCGCGACCGATTCGCGCATGATGGGCAGCGGGTCGATGCCGGCATCGGCCAGGCGGCCGGCAAAGACGGAAATGAAGGACGGCACCGCATTGCCAAGTGCTGCCGACACCGCGCGCACCTGGTCCAGCGTGAACAGCGCGGTCACGTTGCATTGCACGCCGGCGGCGGCCAGCGGTGCCAGCAGCGGCACCACGCTTTCGCGCTTGGTGGTCATCACCGGCAGCTTCACGAAGACATTCTTGCCCCAGCTGGCGATCAGCCGGGCCTGGCGATCCATCTCCGGCAGGTCATCGGCGATCACTTCGAAGCTGATCGGGTAGGCCGGGAAGGCTTGGGCCAGTTCCTGGCCGAAGGCGGCGTAGTCGGTCACGCCGGCCTTGCGGGTCAGCGTCGGGTTGGTGGTGAAGCCCTTCACCAGCGGGTTCTTGGCGGCCGCGGCCATCGCGTTGCGGTCCGCGCCATCGGCGTAGATATCGACCTTGAGGTCATTGATGGTGATCATGGGCTGTCCTTCAGGATAATGGCGGCGGCTTCGGGCAAGCCTGTCACGACCGCGTGCGGTTTAAGTTCCGGGCCGCGTTCCGCATAGCCCCTGTTGATGAAGAGTGTCTTGCAACCGGCGGCTGTGCCGGCGGCGCAATCGCGCCAGCGGTCACCGACCATCCAGCTGCGGGACAGGTCGATGCCGTGCTGGGCCGCGGCATCGGTCAGCATGCCGGGCTTGGGTTTGCGGCAATGGCATTGGTCGGCGTCGTCATGCGGGCAGACGCGCATCTCATCCAGGCCGGCGGCGGCCATGACGGATTGGTTGACCCAGTCCACAAATTCACGCGGCGTGGTGCCACGCGCGATATCGGGCTGGTTGGTGCAGCCGATCAGCAGGAAGCCTGCCTGCCGCAGCGCGGCGCAGGCTTCCGCCACGCCGGGCAGCATGGCGAATTCGGCCTTTGTGCGCGGCGGGACCGGCCCGCCCTTGGCGTCCAGCAAGGCGGCGTTCAGCACGCCGTCGCGGTCAAGGAAGACAGCGCGCCTCACCGAACGGCGGATTCCCATTTCGTCGCCGCCGCCTTCAGCGCGGGGTGGGTCACCAGCAGGTGCCAGACCACGGCGGCCAGGCCCTCGGTGTGGGGCGTGATACGCTCGGGGAAGAGGGGCGGCACCACCACCACGGCGTCACCGGCAGCGGCCGTATAACCGCCATCACGGCCGACGATGCCGGTCACCTTCGCACCGACCGATTTCGCCACATCGATGGCAGCGACGATATTGGCGGAGATGTTGCGCGCCTTGTCGCCCCCACCCACGGAAAAGATCAACAGCCCGTCCTTCGGCCCGATCCGGCTGCCGCGCAGCCAGGCGGAGAAGGTTGTCTCCCAGCCTTCATCATTGGTGCGCGCGGTCAGTTCGGAGACATTATCGGTCGGCGCATAGGCCTCGAAGCCGCAAAGCTTGCGGAAATCATTCACCGCATGCCCCGCATGGCCGGCCGAACCACCCACGCCCAGGATGAACAGCCGCCCGCCGCCATCACGCACAGCGGCCAGTGTGGTGGCCATGGCCTCGATCCCCTCGGGCGCGATGGCGCCCAGGATGGTGATCGTTTCGCCAATGAATTCCTTGCTGAACGATGTCATGTCTTCCTTGCCACCCTGGGTCATTACGCGGGAAACCTGCGTGCCGCTTTGCGGCAATGCGTGCCCGACGGGGCTTCTCAAAGCCATCATTTCAGGTCTTAGTCCAGCCGTCTTTGCTGCATTGCGAGAGATTTCCATGACGGCGCGGCCGGCCCGTATCCTGATCGTCTCGCCAAGCCTGCTCGGGCTGCACCGGGAGGACCCAGCCGGCCACGCGGCTTGGCACCTGGCGCGGCGCCTGGCCGCGGAGGGTGCGGCACCTGACATCCTGGTCCCGCGCGACAGCGATACCGGCCAACGCGGCACGCTGCATTGGGGCCAACTGCGCCAGGCCGGCATCGGGTTGCATGTTCTGCCATTGCATGATGGCGCCGATGGTATGTTGGGCTGGCGCGCGGTGGAATTCCTGCGAGCGAACATCGCACCTGATGCCGTTGTTGTGATCGACCAGCGCGGCATCGGCTCTTCGCTGCTGGCCGCGCGGCGGATGGGCCTCGCGCTGGCGGGCGTGCCCATCATTGCCTGCGTCACCGGCCCCGCGGGCTGGGCCGCGGCCGCCGACGCACCCGCAACACCGGCGCAACTGCTGCGCGCGCATATCGAGTGCCAGGCCATCGCGGGCGCCGATGCGCTGCTGTTCATCCACCCTTGGCTCGCGGAATGGAACGGCGATGCGGGTGGGCGGCCGGTGCTGGTCACCGGGCCGCTTGGTGAGGCGAGCGCCGAGCCCGGCTTGCGGGCGGAACATATCCTGGCCGATCCCCTGCCCTGCGCGGTCGCGATCGGCCGCGTCGCGCAAGCCTTGCGCGGCATGCCTGGCGCCACGCTGCGCATGGCGATCCCGCCCAATGAGGACGCACCGACGCATGACCCCATCGCGGCAATGGCCGCGGCACTGGGCGATACGCCGTTGCGGCTTGGCCTGCCCGGCGAAGCTGGGCGCCGCCGCCGCACCCTGCCCGCGCAAGGTGCCGTGGTGATGGCCGAGCGCGACACACTCGGCGCGCCGCTGGTGCAGGATGCGCTGGCGGCCGGCATCATGGTGCTGGGGCCCGATGCGGATGGGCGCATCGCACCGCTGCCGCCCATCGGCACGGTGCCGCGCCTGCTGCCCTTCCTGCGCGGCGTGACCGCGCCGCCGGCGGCCGATACCGCCATACGCGGCACGCCCTTGGTCTCGGTCTGCATCTCGCATTTTGATCGCCCGACGCTGCTGGCGCAGACGCTGGACAGCCTGCGCGCGCAGACCTGGCCGCATGTGGAGGTGGTGCTGGTGGATGATGCCAGCCCATCGGCGGCCACGCGCGATTTCCTGGCCGCGCAGGAAGCCGATTTCGCCGCCCGCGGCTGGCAGATCATCCGCAACAAGACGGAGCTGTGGCAATCCACCAGCCGCAACCTGGCAGCGCGCGCCGCACGCGGCGAATACGTGCTGGTGATGGATGACGACAACCTCGCACGCCCTGAGGAAATCGAGGTGATGCTGCGCGCCATGCAAAGCAGCGGCGCCGATGCGGTGGCCGCCTTGCAGGACCTGTTCACCGGCGATCACAACCCGCTGCTGGAGGCCGATGCGCCGCTGCCGCGGGTGGAATTCTTCCCCGTCGGCGGGCCGCCGGATGTGGGGCTGGCGTGGAACATCTATGGCGATGTGAACGTGATGTTCCGCCGCGACACCTTCCTGGAACTGGGTGGCTACAGCGAGGACCCGGAACTGGGCTGCGAGGACTACGAACTGGGTGCGAAGCTGGTGATGTCGGGGCGCAAGCTGGTGGTGGTGCCCACCCCCCTTTACCTTTATCGCTTCTCGGCGGTGAACATGGCCAAGGGCATGAGCAATGAGCGATTGTATTGGTCGCATCGCCGCCCGTTGCGCCCGCCGCAGGTGGGGCTGACGCCCGCGCAGCAGCGCCTGACCGGATACGTGCATGGCGCCGAGCACGCGCGGCAGCAGATCCAGGGCTGGTCCTATTGGGCAGGCCGGCCGGAAAGCCGCCCCTGGCCCGAGGAAGGCATCACCGACCCGGGCGCGCCGGGGTGCGATTTCCAGCTCTACGCGGCGGCATTGGCGCTGCAGGCAGGCGACCCCGGGCCGGCGCTGCGGATGCTGCCGGCGATGCAGCGCGCGGCACCTGATGATGCGCGCATCGCGTCGTTGCTGGCGCGTGCGGGTGCTGCATGAAGCACGCCGTCATCATTTCCTGGCACGCCGCACCGAACCTTGTTGCGATGCCCAACCAGGACCGCATGCTGCTGTTCTGGGCCGAACCGCTGGCCGAAACCCTGCTGGCCGAAGGCTGGCGCGTGACGCTGCTGGTGCCGCTGGCCGAAGCCGCACCGGCCGAACCCATGGGCACACCGCTGGCGCGGGGCTGCGAAGCGCTGGGCATGGGTGTGGCCTTTGCGTCCGGCGCCGATTGGCTGGCGCGTGCGGTCGCGGTGGATGGGGCGTTGGAGAGCCTCGCACCCGATGCCATCCACGCGCCGGAACGCGAGGCGGTGCTGGCGGTTGCACTGTCGCGCCGCGCGGCAGGCCTGGCGCATCAGGCCGCCACGATCACGCTGCACGCGCGCGGCCCGACGCTGTTCCGCCTGGAGGAAGAATCGCGCTTCCTGCGCGACGCCGAAACCTTGGCGATCGACGAGGCGGAACGCCAGGCGATGCGCTTGGCCGACCAGGTGGTGACCACCAGCGCGGATGTCGCCGCCTTCATCGCAGCACGTGGCCCCGCGCCGGCGGTAACCTGCACCGAACCGGCACCCGCCGCGCAGCCGGCTGTGCCCGGCGGCATCCAGGAACAGGTCATCCCCCTGCCGCTGTGCAGCGAGGCGGGGCTGGAATTCGCGGTCGCGGCGCTGGCGCGTGCGGCGGCGCGGGCACCCTTCCCGCTGCCCGTCACCTTCCTGGGCGAGCCCGGGCGCGTGACCTTGGGCGATGCGGCGCAGGCGCTGTTGCCGCTTTCGGCCAAGCCTGGGCACATCGATTGGCGCATCCTGCCGGCAGGCGGTTTCGCGACCATCCGGCGCGTGCTGTCGCGCCCCGGTGTGGCGGTGTTCATCGGTGCCAATCGCGCCGCACCGGCGGAATTGCTGGCGCTGTGCGGGGCGACCGGCGTGCCGGTGCTGGCGAATAGCAGCCTGGTGACGCAAGCCGCCGCGCGCCGCTGGCCTGGCATGGTGCACCTGCTGCCACGCGCCGAGCGCGCGGTGAGCGCGCTGCTGGCGAAGCTGCCAGTGCTGCCAGCGCAGGTGCTGCCAGCGCAGGTGCCGCCGCCGCCCGCGCCCTTCGCTGCGGTCGTGCAGCGCGCGCCGCCCGCGCCAACCGCCGCTGGCCTGACTGTCTTCGCGCCCGCCACACCTGCGATGCTCGCATCGCTGGCCGCGCAAACATCGGATGACCACGCGACCGCGCTGTTGCCCATGGCGGGCGCACCCGCGGCGCTGCCGCCTGGCGCGACACAGGTTCTGGGCACGCTGCCCGATGCCCTGGCGGCCTGCACGACACGCTTCGCGGTGCTGACCGGCGATGCGCGCAGGCTGCATCCGCGCGCGCTGGCAGCACTCAGCGCCATGGCGCTGGCCTGCGGTGCGGCCGCCATCACCGCCTGGGACAGCGCAACCCGCCCGATCGGTGGTGCGGAGGATCTGGCGCTGCTGCAACCAGGCAACAGCTTGGGCCATGTGCTGCTGCTGGACTTGCCGGCATTGCGCGCCGCGGGCGGCGAAAGCCTGCGCGCCGCCGGCACGCCTGCCATGGCGCGCGCGCTGATGCGCGACACTGGCGGCATCACAGCACTGCACGCCGTGCTGGCCGATGCCGACGCGCCGCCCGCCCCGCCGCCGCGCCCGATGGACATGCTGACAGCACCGCTGGCCGGTGCGACGCGCCTGGCCTTGGGTTTTGCCGAAGTGCTCAAGGGTGACGAACTGGCCAGCGCCAATCGCGGCACCACGCATTATTTCAAGCTGCTGGGCCGGCGGCTGGATGGGCTGGGCGCACACCACGCCGCGCGCGATGCCTGGGCGCAGTACCTCGCGCTGCACACCGAGGATGGCGAAGCCCAGGACCGCCACGCGACGCTGTGCATGCAGTTGGAAAGCCGCCTGCCGGATGTGCCGGCGCTGGCCGAATTTGTCGGCCGCTACGGCATCGGCGTGCTGTCGGAATTGCCGGATGCAGCTTGGGCGGCGGTGGAGCGCCGGCGGCAGGAGAGCGGCGCGCACGCCGCTTTGGCCATGCTGGCGGCATTGGCGCCGGTGCTGGCCACGCATGCGCGGTATCCGCGCATCCTGGCGACCCTTCGCGGCCATCTGCCCGCCGCCGTGCAGGTGCGCGCATGAACGCCCTGCATGCGTGGCTTGCCGAAACCATGCCCGGCCAAAGCTGGTTGCAGCAAGGTGGCCTTGGCCATGGTGCCCTGTGCCTGACAGCACCCGCGCTGCGTGCCGGCGCGCGCCGCGCCTTCCATGTGCAGGGCGCGGCCCCAGACGATGCCGCCTGGACCGCGCTGCGCGATGCCGCCGCCCCGCATGCCGACCGCCTGACCACATTGGTCAATGACGCGCATGAGGGCGAGGCACTGGCCCGCGCCGTGCCGCGTGTGGATGTGGCCTGCGTCGTGCAGCTGTTCCATGAGCGCGACCCGTATCGGGTGCTGCACAACATCGCGCGGCTGGCGCGCCGGCATCTGGTGGTGGCCAGCTGCGTGGTGCCGCATGCGGCCGATGGGCTGTTGCCCGGCGACCAGGTGGCGGGCAGTGCGCCCAATGACCCGCGCCTGGATTCGGTGCGGCGCGTGTTTGGACGGCGCGGTGTGGAGATCACGCAATTCCACATCCCGCCGCACCGCATCGACGCCCATGGCCAGCACGACTGGGACGGCATGTGGCACTGGTTCCAGACGCGCGAGGCACTGGAGGCGATGGTGGAAAGCTTCGGCTGGCGGATCACGGCGCGCCATGCGGTGTGGGACGACATCGGCTGGGTGCTGGTCGCGCAGCGGGTGTGATACCAACGGCCCGATGCGCTGACCTGCGGCCGGCTTCAGCCGGCAAGCGGCCGAATGGCCGCCGCCGGCAGTCCGGCGTAGCCAAGCCGCCACAGGCGGCGCCCGGCGAATGAGGGCACAAAAACCATACCAACGAGTCGCTGCCAGCGGCCGTTGGTGTGATTCAGCGCTCGCCGCGCAGCACGGCCAGGTCCTCGGCGTCCAGTGCGACGGGCGTGCCGTTGCGGATCAGCGCCGCAAAATCTTCGTCAGGCACCATCGTCGTCAGGCAATAGAGTTTGCCAGGGCCGGGGTTTTCCACCACATGTTCGGTGCCCGGGCGCAGCATCATGGCATCACCAGGGCCCACCGCGTGGGACTTGCCGTGCGCGCGGGCGATGCCGTGCCCGGCCAGCACGAAGAACACTTCCTGCGCGCGTTGGTGGCTGTTGGGCGGCGTCGCCCCGCCAGGCGCGAAGATTTCCACCACCATCGTAAAACCCGCGCCATCGGCCAGCGGGTCGAACAGGCAGGCGAAATAGTTCGTGTCCGTGGGTGCTATGCGGAAGGCCTGGTAGTCGCCGGAACGCTTCAAGATCATGGGGGGTCCTTTGCGGGGCTTGCACGACGCACTGGCAAATGTGCAACATGTCCCCCATATTGCCTTTCAGACAGAAACGCCACGGAGACCACCTGACCATGCGTCGCACCGCTTCCTACCTTGCCATTGCCGCTGTCGGCCTGCTCGTGCTTGGCCCGACGCTCGCGGAAGCGCGGCCGGGTGGCAATTCGTCGTCCGGCAGCCGCGGCAGCCGCACCTATTCGGCGCCGCCGCCGACCAACACGGCACCCAATGCGCCGCAGCAGATGCAGCGCACGCAGCAGGCCCCTGGTCCGCAACAGGCGGCGGGTGCGGCGGCGCGGCCGGGTGCAGCGGCCGCCACGCAGCGCGGCTTTGGTGGTGCGATGATGGCCGGCCTGCTGGGTGCGGGCATCTTCGGGCTGCTGCTGGGTGCTGGCGCCTTCGGCAATCTGGGGTCCTTCGCCGCGATCCTGGGGCTGCTGTTGCAGGTGGCGCTGATCGGCGGGCTGATCGCGCTGGTGGTGATGCTGGTGCGCCGTCGCGCGCAGCCGCAGCCGGCCGGCATGCCGCGTGAGATGATGCAGGACACGCCGGCGCGGCCGATCATGGGCGGCGGTGCGGCGCGCCCCGTGGATGAAGTGGGCATCACGCCGGCCGACCAGCAGGCCTTTGGTGCCGCGCTGGTGGAAGTGAACCGCGCCTGGTCGGCGCAGGATGTCGCCACGCTGCAACGCATCGCGACGCCGGAAATGGTGCAGTTCTTCCGCGAGGACGGCATGGCGCTGGAAGCCCGCGGCTGGCGCAACGAGACCAGCGATCTGCGGCTGGAACAGGCCGATGTGTCGGAAGCCTGGAATGAGGGCGCGCGCGACTACGCGACGGTGGCGATGAAGTTCAGCCTGATCGACGTGACGCGCCGGGTTTCGGATGGCGCGGTGATGGAAGGCAGCGCGACCGAGCGGCAGACGGCGACTGAGATCTGGACGTTTGTGCGCGTCCAGGGCGGGCCGTGGATGCTGTCGGCGATCCAGCAGACCGGCTGATTACGGCAGGATGAAACGGATCGGGTGGCGGGCATCCGTCACCCGGATCGGAAGGCTGCCGGCGGCATCGCCATCGGCTTGCAGCGGAACACCGGTGGCGCGCAGTGCGACCTCTGCCGCGCGATACAGCGTGGCGCCGGGCAGGCGGTGCAGTTGATGCAATGGCAGCGCCGCACCCGCCGCCATCGCGGTCAGCACCCCGCCATGGCGGAATGACAGCACCGAAAATCCAGGCGCCAGCGGCGAGGCACCAGGCAGGGCGCGAAACCGCCCGGCATAGAAGCGACCCTTGCTGATGATGACGCTGCGCGCGGTCATCGGCGCGCCGCCATCGAGCGTGATCTCGAAGGGCGCGAAGCCGTAGCGGGTCATGCGCCGCGCCGATTCGGCCACATAGGCCAGCTTGCCGAAGCGGCGCTTCCAGCCGGCATCCAGGCCATGCACCACGGCCGCATCGAAGCCCGCGCCCACCATCTGCATGAACAGCCTTGTGCCTTGGGCGGCCTCCGCCATGCCGGGGAAGACGGGCGCCGTGCGGCCTTGCAGCAACACGCCGGCCGCGCCTTCGGGCGCGATGGGCAGGCCCAGTTCATGCGCGAAGACATTGGCGGTGCCGAGCGGCAGCAGACCCAGCGCCGCATCGCTGCCATTCAGCCCGGCGGCCACTTCGGCCAGCGTGCCATCGCCGCCCGCCGCGACCACCAGGCGCAGGCCGCGCGCCACCGCCGCGCGCGCGATCAGCGTGGCATCGCCAGGCCCTGTGGTCTCGGCCAGTTCCAGCGCGATGCCGGCGGCGCGCAATGCGCGCAGGGCGGCCGCGAGGTGCCTGCGTCTGCGGCGCCCCGCCATCGGGTTGTAGATGATCAGCATCATCGCCCTGTGACGCGCAGTTGTGGCGATTCGGTTGCCATGTCGCGAAGCCCTGATGACAATACCCGCGCCCTGCGCATCACTCCACAGGCGAGCATGCGCTTATCACGCAAGCTTCACGCGAAACTGCGGCTCTCGCTTTTATTCGGGCACCGGTTGCAACGGGGAATCGGCATGACCTTGCAGGGGCAGGCGAAGAGCTTTCATCGCAGCATTTTCATTTCCGACATTCACCTGGGCACACGTGGTTGCCGCGGCGACTT
>JAAFHD010000280.1:4722-5264 GCA_013298245.1 Alphaproteobacteria bacterium | reverse complement strand
ATCTGCCCCTTCCCGCTGATGATCGACATCCTCGGCAAGCCCAACGCGCCGCTGCCCGTCATGCTGCCCGAACGCCTGGCGCGCGTGCCGGTGGAACAGCGCATCCGCGAGATCATCGGCAGCGGCCCTTTCCGTTTTCGTGCATCCGACTGGCGCCCGGGCAATTCCATGGTGCTGGAACGCTTCGCCGATTACGTGCCGCGCGACGAACCCGCCAGTTTCCTCGCCGGTGGACGCCGCGTGAAACTGGATGCCATCACACTGCGCGTCATGCCCGACCAGGCGACGGGTGCGACCGCGCTGATGGCGGGCGAAATCGACTACATGCAGTACCTGCCCTTCGACCTGCTGCCGCGGCTGGAACGCGCGCGCGGCGTGCGGCTGATGGCGCTGGGTGGGCTGCACCAGTTCCAGGGCTATTTCCGGCTGAACCACGCGGCCGCACCCTTCGATGACCCCGCGATCCGCCGCGTGCTGTGGAACTGCGTAGACCAGGCCGGCGTGCTGACCGCGATGGGCGTGCCGGCGCGATTCCAGACGCC
>JAAFHD010000280.1:0-4712 GCA_013298245.1 Alphaproteobacteria bacterium | reverse complement strand
CGCCCGATTGCGGCAGCTTTTTTCCGTGCGGAACGCCCTTGGCGGAAGCCACGCCCGCACCGCGCTTCGATATCGCCGCCGCGCGCGCGGCACTCGCCGCCACATCCTATCGCGGCCAGCCCATCGTGCTGATGACGGTCGCCGGCAGCATCAGCGAAACGGCCGCGCGCGTGCTGGTCCAGGCGATGCAGCAGGCCGGCTTCACGGTCGATCAACAGCAGATGGATTGGGGCACGGTGCTGGCGCGCCGCGCGCGGCGCGAGGGCTGGCACATGTTCAGCGTCTACGCCAACGCCACCGACCTGATGTCGCCGCTGACGCATTTCTATCTGGCCGGCACCTGCGGCGACATCCCGGGTTGGGATTGCGACATGGATCAGCGCGCGCTGGTGGACAGTTTTGCGGGTGCGCGCGATGCCGGCGAACGCCGCGCCATTGCCGCGCGCATCCAGGTGGCGGCGGCGCGCAACACGCCGGCGGTGATGTGGGGGCAGTTCACCATTCCGTCGGGCCATCGTGACCGCGTGCGCAACCTGCCGCAAAGTGCGTATCCGATGTTCTGGGATGTGGAAGTGTGACCTTGCTGACCGCGACTGAAACCCGCCGCCGTATTGCGGCGGGAACGCTTTCCGCCCGCGATTCGATCGCGGCGCAGCTTGCGCGAATCGCGGAGCGCGAGCCCACGATCCGCGCGTTTGCGCATCATGATCCGGCGCTGGCACAGACCGGCGAAGGGCCGCTTTCGGGCATCGGTTTCGGCGTGAAGGATGTGCTCGATACCGCCGACCAACCCAGCCAATATGGCAGCCCGATCTGGGCCGGGCATCGCCCACGCGCGGATGCCGCCTGCGTCGCGCTGGCGCGACGTGCGGGGGCGACCATCCTGGGCAAGACAGTCACCACGGAATTCGCCACGCGCCACCCAGGCCCCACCGCCAACCCGCGCAACATCGCGCACACGCCTGGCGGTTCGTCATCCGGTTCCGCCGCCGCCGTTGCCGATGGCATGGTGCATGTGGGTTTCGGCACGCAGACCGCGGGCAGCATCATCCGCCCGGCCGCCTATTGCGGCGTGGTGGGCTTCAAGCCCAGCTACGGCACGCTGCACCGTGCGGGCATGAAGGTGATGAGCGAGAGCCTGGACACCATCGGCGTCATCACGCGCTCCGTGGCCGATGCGGCGCTGGCGATGGCCGCGCTGAATGGCGGCGATTATGGCGACCCTGATGTGCGCCCAGACCGCGCGCCGCGCCTGGCGCTGGTGATGCACCCCATCGCCGATGCCGCGCCCGAAACACTCGCGCTGATGGACCGCGCAGCCGAGGCCTGCCGCCGCGCCGGCGCCACCGTCACGGCGTTGGAATTGCCGCGGGCGGTGCTGCAAATCCTGGATGTGCATGCCGTGGTGATGAACGGCGAAAGTGCCGAAGCCCTGGCGTGGGAACGCGCGCACCATGCGGAAAAACTCTCGCCCGTGCTGGCGGAGCGCATGGCATGGGGTGCCGCACAAGGCCACGCCGCCATCGCCGCCGGCCGCGTGGTGTTCGGCATCGCGCAGGCCGCCTTCGCGCCGGCCATCGCCGGCTTCGACGCGGTGCTGACACCCAGCGCGCCAGGCGAAGCGCCCGAGGGCCTGGGCTGGACCGGCGACCCGGCCTTCAATTCGCTCTGGACCGCGCTGGGTGTGCCCTGCGTGACGGTACCGGCGGGCGTTGGCCCGCGCGGGCTGCCATTGGGCGTGCAGATCGCAGCACCCTTCGGCCAGGACCGCGCCGCACTTTCGATCGCGGAATGGGTGCGCCAGGCGGTCGAAAAGGGCTTGTGCATTTGATGCACACGATGTTGTGATTCCGGCCGGTTGAGGAAGGAATCACCATGCGTAGCCTTTTGATCGCTCTTGCCCTGTTGCTGACCGCACCCGCTGCCCTCGCGCAGTCCCAGCTGCGTGAAATCACGGTCGAGAATGTCTGCAACCAGCCCATTCGCGTGCTGCTGCGGCCGGCGGTCGCGCCCCAGGATTGGCGGTCCTATGCGTGGTACACCATCCAGCCTGGCGCCGCCCCCACGACGCTGACCTATCAGGGTTGGCGCATCAGCCACCTGCCCGACCATAGCTTTTTCTACTACGGCGAGGGCACGGTGAACCGCATGGTCTGGGAAGGGAACGAACACTTCGCCAATTGGCAGGGCGTTCGCTATGGCCTGCGCCGCGCCAACCTGACCATGCAGAATGGTCGGCTGAACCTCAGGCTGTCCTGTAGCTGAGGGCGGTTGCGGCGCCGCCACGCGGCGCCCAGCATGGGCCATGCTTGCAGGCTTCCGCGCCGCCTTGGGCGCGCCTTCTGTCGCGATGGCGGCCACCTTCCTGGGCTTTGGCGCGGCGGTCGCAGCGGCGGGCCTCGGGCTTGGTTGGGCGCTGGCGGCGGGCGCCGTCGTGTACGGCATGCCCGGCCAGTTGATCCTGTTGGGGGGCGTGGCCGGCGGCGCGCCCTGGCCAGCCGTGGCCAGCGCCATCGCCGCCAATGCGCGCTTCCTGCCGATGGCGGTGGCGATCGCGCCGTGGCTGGGTGCCAGGCGCTGGATCGCGCTGCCCTTCATCGCGGTGACACCCTGGGCGGGGTCGATGCGCGTGCTGCCCGCCCTGCCCGCGCCTGAGCGCCTACCCTGGTTCATGGGCTTCGCGCTGGGCTGCTGGGGAACGGCGCTTTGCGCCTGTGCCGCCGGATATGCGCTCGCACCCATGCTGCCGGGGTGGCTGCTGGCGCTGCTGGTCTTCGCCAACCCGATCTATTTCGGCCTGCTGCTGGCGATGGACCGCGCCACTGGGCGGCGCGCTGGCCAGCCCCTTGGTGCTGCTGCTGCCGGCCGCATGGGGGTTGCTGGCGGCGGGGTTGCTGGGCGGCACGCTGGCCTTTCTGTGGCGCCGATGACCGACGCGAACCTGGCCCTGCTGGCGCTGATCCTGGCCTGCCAGGCGTTGCGCGCGGCCGGGTTGTGGCTGGCCGGAGGCCTGCGCGCGGACCACCCGTTCATTCGCTGGGCGGGGTCTGTCGCGGTGGCCACCTTGGCGGCGTTCATCGTGCTGGCGGTGGTGGCGCCGGCGGGCGTGCTGGCCACGATTCCATGGCCGGCGCGGGTGCTGGGTGCGGTCACCGCGCTGGGCGTGCTGCTGGCGCCGGGGGAGCGCGTGCTGGCCGCGTTGCTGTCCGGCCTTGGGGTCACCGGAATGATTTGGTGGATGCTGGTTTCCAGCGCGGGCGGGCAAGGCTAAGAAGCGCGCCATGTTCCGTTCCCTGCTCGCGATTCTGGCCGTGCTTGCGGCGCCCGCCATGGCCCAGCCGCGCGCCCCGGCGCCGGCCACGACCGCCGATGCGCCGGGTGGTCCGCGCAACCGCATCGTCACCGTGGTGAATGGCGATGTCGTCACCACGCTGGAAGTGCGCAGCCGTGCGCGGCTGTTTGCGCTGAACGCCGGCTTCGCCGCCAGCCAGGAACAGCTGGACCGCCTGGCACCGCAGATCACCCGCCTGCTGGTGGACGAAAAACTGCGCCTGCAGGAAGTGCAGCGGCGGCAGATTCTGGTGACGGATGATGACGTGGTGAACACGCTGGCCGACATCGAACGCCGCAACAATCTGCCGCGTGGCGCGCTGCTGCAACAGCTGCGCTCGCTGGGCATCCAGCCGCGCACCATGATCGACCAGGTGCGCGCGCAGATCGGCTGGGGGCGCTTGCTGCGCCAGCAACTGGGCCCGAATGCGGAACCGTCCGAGGCCGATGTCGCGGCCTTCACCGCCAGCCTGCTGGCGCGCACGCGCGGGCCGGAATTCCTGGTGGGCGAAATCTTCATCCCCGTGGACGACCCCGCGACCGAGGCCGATGTGCGCCGCTTCGTGGAAGACGTGACCGGCCAGCTGCGCCGCGGCCTGCCCTTCGCGGTGGCCGCCACGCAGTTCAGCCAGAGCCAAACGGCGCTGCAAGGCGGCGACCTGGGCTGGCAGCCGGAAAACCGTCTGGATCCGCAAGTGGCGGCGCTGGTGACGCGCATGCCGCAAGGGGCGATTTCCAACCCGCTGCGCGTGCCGGGTGGCTTCCAGATCATCACGCTGCGCGGGCGGCGGGATGGTGGCGTGGTCGCGACACCCGCCGCTGCCGGGCCACAGGGCGGCGTGACGGTGCTGTCGCTGCGGCAGATGTTCATCCCCTTCCCTGGCCGCCTGGACCCGCAGAACCCCACTGAAGCGCAGCGCGCCGTGGTGGAGCGCGCCAGCCGCATCGCCACGACGGCGCGCGGCTGCGAGGCGTTTGAACAGGCGGCGCGTGGCGTGACCGCGTCCAACCGCCCGCTGAACCCGGGCGAAGTGGTGCTGGAAGCGATGAACCCGCCGCAGCTGCGCAACCTGCTGGCGCGTCAGCCCTTGGGCCAGGCCAGCCAGCCGTTGATCGCGCCGGATGGTGTGGCGGTCATCATGGTGTGCGCGCGCGAACGCCGCACGCCGAATGCGGCACCTTCGCCGGAAGCCGCGGCCGCCAACGTGCCGGCCGCGCAAGCGCGCGAGGCGATTTTGCGCGACCGTGTGGAAGTGATCTCGCGCCAGTTGCAGCGCGAATTGCGCCGCCGCGCGATCATCGAAACGCGGGCGTGAGCGAAAGGGTGCGCTGGTGGCCCTTGGAGAGGGGCAGCGCCCTGCCCACGGACCATCAGCGCAACC
>JAAFHD010000277.1 GCA_013298245.1 Alphaproteobacteria bacterium | reverse complement strand
CGCGTAGATGTCAGGGCGCGAACCACCTTCGGCCATGCGGATCGCCATCAACTGCCGTGCTGCGTTCCATTCATAGGCCGCGGCGGAAAGGTCCATCCCGTCATAGCATTGCAGCCGCACCAGCGGCCTGTTCAGCCCGCGTGAGAGGACCTTCGCGATCTCGGTCTTGCCGGTGCCAGGCTCGCCTTCCAGGAAGAGCGGCCGGCCCATGGCGATGGACAGGTGCACCACGGTCGCCAGCGCCCGGTCCGCCACATAACCCTGTGACGCCAGCAGCTTTTCCGTGGCCGCGACGTCGCTCACGTGGACAGGAAGATCAGGTACATGACCCACAGCATGAAGAACGAACCGACCCAGAAGATGATGGGCATTCCGGCAAACTCCTTGGGAATCAGTGAGAGAATCGAGAGCGCTTGCGGCGCGGGTGGCGCGACTTCAACGGCACCGGCGATCGGCGCCAGGGCGGCGGCGAAACGGTCAAAGAACTGGTCGGACATCTGCTTGGCGGTGGCGTCGATCAGTCGCGCGCCAAGCTGCGCCATCTTGCCGCCGACCTGAGCCTTGGCGGTGTAGTTCAGGCGTGTTTCCGATGCTCCCAACGCGGTCAGCTTCACTTCGGCGCCACCCTTGGCGAAGCCCATGGCACCGCCATTGCCTTCACCGGTGATCTGGTAGCTTTCGGGGGCGACGATATCGGACAGCGTGACCTTCACGGTGAAGCGCGCGGCCATCGGGCCGATCTTCATCGCCACGCGCGCGGTCAATTCCGTGTCGGAGGTCTTGTCCAGCGCCTCGCAACCCGGGATCGCGGCCTTCAGCGCGTCAGCATCGTTCAGCGCGGCCCAGACCCGCTCACGCGGGGCGGCGATGATGCGCTCGCCGGACATATCCATCGGTTGGTCTCCTGTTGGCGGTCTATTAGGCGGCGCGGGGCGCATTGCCCAGGGGGGCGTATCGCAGCTATCTGGGGCGCTAGTTGCGGGAGAGAAGAATGCTGCGGATCATCGCGATGCTGGCGCTGTTGCCGCTGCCCGCCGCCGCGGCCGCACTGGATGGCGCGCAGCTCTCGCTGATCTGGGTGGTGCCGTTTGTCGGCATCCTGCTGTCCATCGCCTTCATGCCGCTCTTCACGCCGGCGCTGTGGCACCACCACTACGGCAAGGTCGCGGCCGGCTGGTCAGCGTTGCTGCTGCTGCCGCTGGCGCTGGTGTTCGGGCTGGAGAAGGCCGGTGGCGAAGTGGCCTTCGTGCTGCTGCAGGAATACATCCCCTTTATCATGCTGTTGCTCGCGCTCTACACCACGGGCGGCGGCGTGCTGCTGAAGGGCACGCTGGTGGGCACGCCGGGCACCAACACGGCCTTGCTGGCCATCGGCACCGTGCTGGCCAGCGTGATGGGCACCACGGGTGCGTCGATGCTGCTGATCCGCCCAGTGCTGCGCGCCAATGCGTTTCGCCAACAGAAGACGCATGTCTTCGTGTTCTTCATTTTCCTGGTCTCGAACATCGGCGGTTCGCTGACGCCGATCGGCGATCCGCCGCTGTATCTCGGCTTCCTTGCGGGCATTTCCTTCTTCTGGCCGACGACGCATCTGGCCGGCGAATTTTTGGTCTGTGCGGTGGTGCTGCTGGGCATCTTCTACTTGATCGATTCCTGGGCCTGGGCGCGCGAAAAACCCGCCGTGCCGGTGGGCGAGCGCGAACCGCTGCGCGTCGAAGGCGGGGTCAATGTCGCACTCATCGGCGTGGTGGTGCTGGCGGTGCTGATGCAGGGATATTGGAAGCCCGGCACCATCGTCCTGCTGGGCGAAACGCTGCCCATCGAGCGCATCATCGCCATCGGGATTTTCCTGGCCGTGACGGTGGCGTCCATGGTGCTGACCAGCCGCAGCTTGCGCGATGCCAACGGGTTTTCCTGGGGCGCGATGCTGGAAGTCGCCAAGCTCTTTGCCGCCATCTTCGTCTGCATGGGGCCGGTGCTGGCCATCCTGAAGGCAGGCTCCGCGGGGGCCGCCGCCGGACTGGTCGCGATGACATCGGATGCCAATGGCGCGCCCATCCCATGGGTGTATTTCTGGATGTCCGGCGCGCTGTCCTCCTTCCTGGACAATGCGCCGACCTACCTGGTCTTCTTCAACTTGGCCGGCGGCGATCCGGCCTGGCTGATGGGCCAGGGTGCCTTGGTGCTGGCCGCGATTTCCTGCGGCGCGGTGTTCATGGGTGCCAACACCTATATCGGCAATGCGCCGAACTTCATGGTGAAGGCCATCGTCGAGGAGAACGGCGTTCGCATGCCGAGCTTCTTCGGCTATTTCGGCTGGGCTTGCGTGTTCCTGTTGCCGTTGTTCGTGCTGGTGACATTCCTGTTTTTCGTCTGACGAAAGGTTTTCCGCGATGCCCTATGTGATCGGCGCCGACCTGCCGGATATGCCCGCCGGTGCGCGGTTTCGCGCGCTGCTGGAGCGGCCGGAAATCCTGCGCATGCCGGGCGCGCATTTGGGCATTTCCGCGCTGCTGGCCAAGCGCGAGGGGTTCGAGGCGCTGTACATGTCGGGTGCGGCGATGTCCGCCACGATGGGCCTGCCGGATCTCGGCATGATCACCGTCGATGATGTGTGCTGGTACATCCGCCAGGTGACGCGCGCGGCCGCATTGCCGGTACTGGTCGATGGCGATACCGGCTATGGCGAGGCGCTGAACGTGATGCACATGGTGCGCGCGTTTGAGGATTCCGGGGCGGGTGCCGTGCATCTGGAAGACCAGTTGCTGCCGAAGAAATGCGGGCATCTGAACGACAAGAAACTGGCCAGCGCGGATGACATGTCGGCCAAGGTGGCGGCGGCGCGCAAGGCCAGGCGACATTTGTACATCATCGCGCGCACCGATGCGGTGGCGAGCGAGGGGATGGATGCGGCGGTGGATCGCGCCAAGCGGTATCTGGATGCGGGCGCGGATGCGATCTTCCCGGAGGCGCTGACGACCCGCGAGATGTTCGTGGAATTCGCGCGCCGGATGCCGGGCGTGAAGCTGCTGGCGAACATGACCGAGTTTGGGCGCACGCCGTTTTTCACAGCGGCTGAGTTTGAGGCGATGGGCTATGCGATGGTGATCTGGCCGGTGAGCCATTTGCGCGTCGCGAACAAGGCGATGGCGGCGCTGTATGCGGAGATTCGCGCGGAGGGCGGGACGCATAAGTCGGTCGGCAAGATGCAGACGCGGGCGGAGCTTTACGAGGCGATCGGCTACCATGAGTATGAGGCGCTGGATGCGAGCCTGGTGAAGACGGTGGTGCCGATGGGGATGCCGCAAGCCTGAGCGCGCCGGTCCTTATCGGGTCTGAAATCTACCGCGGCTCCACCTACGGTCCGAAGCACCCGCTCGCCATCCCGCGCGTCTCCACCACCCTCGACCTGATCCGCGCGCTGGGCTGGCACGACCCCGCGCGCTACCTCGACTCCCCCCAGGCCACTCCCGCCGAACTCACCCGCTTCCACACCCCCGACTACATCGCCGCCCTTGCCCGCGCCGAGGCCACGCAACACGTCACCCCCGCCGACCGCGACCGCCACCGCATCGGCGCCGACGGCAACCCGGTCTATCGCGAAATTTTTCGGCGCCCCGCCACCTCCGCCGGCGGCGTCCTGCTCGCCGCCCGCATGACGGCGCGCACCCCCGGCATCATCCACGTCCCCGGCGGCGGCACCCATCACGGCCAGCCCGACCGCGCCGCGGGCTTCTGCTACGTGAATGACGCCGCACTCGGCATCCTCGAATGGCTCGACCACGGCCTCACCAACATCCTCTACGTCGATATCGACGCGCATCATGGCGACGGCGTCGAACAAGCCTTCGCCGACGACACCCGCGTCTTCACCCTCTCCATCCATGAGGCCGGCCGCTGGCCCTTCACCGGCACCACCCACGGCCCGGCCCACGCCAACTACCCGCTCCCCCCCGGCGCCACCGACACCGACATGCTGGCCATCCTCGACCACGCCATCCGCCCTTTGGCCGCGCGCCTGGCCCCGCAAGCCATCATGCTGCAATTCGGCGCCGACGCGATCGAGGAAGACCCGCTTTCGCGCCTGGCCATGTCCAACCAGGCCCACTGGTCCGTGCTGCGCGCACTCATGCATGCGGCGCCGCGCTTCATCCTGTTGGGCGGCGGTGGCTACAACCCATGGTCCGTCGCGCGGTGCTGGGCCGGTGCCTGGGGCGTGCTGAACGGCCACACGCCCCCCGACCGCCTGCCGCCGCCCGCCGAGACCATTTTGCGCGCCCTCACCCTCAACCGCGCCGCCGGCCGCAACCCGCCGGAACACTGGTTCACCACGCTCGCCGACACCCCGCGCGAAGCCCCGCTGCGCCCCGAAACCGCGGCCCTTCTCAGCTGAGGTCCAGCACCGCGCGCGCAAAGGCCTCCGGCGCTTCCTGCGGCACGTTATGCCCCACGCCCGGCAGCACCCGGCGTTCATACGCCCCACCAAAATGCCGCGCATGCCCCGCCGAGGCCGCGACCGGCCCCACGCCATCGCTCTCCCCATGCGGCGCGATGGTCGGCACCGTGATCACCGGGCGCGCCGCCAGCCGCGCCTCAACCTGCGCCAAGGCCGGATCGCCTGGCGCATAGCCGAAGCGATGGCGGTAGGAATGGATCACCGTCGCCACGTAATCCGCATTGTCCCAGGTCTCGGCGCTGGCCGCGAATTCCGCCTCGGAAAACGCCCAATCCGGCGACCACAACCGCCACAACAGCCGCGCGATGCCGCGCCTGTCCGCGGCCAAGCCCGCCTCGCCGCGCGGCGTGTGGAAATAGTACTGATACCAGTGCCGATGTTCCTGTTCCGCCGCCGCCGGCCGCACGCTGCCGGCGATGTCCTGGATGTTGTAGCCGGTGCAGGTCACCAGCCCCGCGCAGCGTTCGGGCCATAGCGCCGCCACCACGCAGGCCGCGCGCCCGCCCCAGTCGTAGCCCGCCAGGATCGCGCGCGGGATGCCCAGCGCATCCAGCAGCGCCAGCAGGTCCGCACCCAACGCCGCCTGTTCGCCGGAGCGCGGCGTGGCCGCATCACGAAACCGCGTCGCGCCATGGCCGCGCAGATGCGGCACCACCACGCGCATCCCCGCCGCCGCCAATACAGGCGCCACCTGATCATAGGCCCGCGGTGCATAGGGGAAGCCGTGCAGCAGCACCGCGGGCGGGCCGTCCGGCGGGCCATGTTCCTCGATGGCGATGTCGAGCGTGGGGGTCTGCACCAGGCGGATGGGCGGCATGCCGGCATTGTGCCATGTTG
>JAAFHD010000276.1 GCA_013298245.1 Alphaproteobacteria bacterium | reverse complement strand
GTAGTCCAACCTCAACCCTTCCCACGTTCCGAAAGGCCGAGGGATCCCTGATGGGAGGGGTACAAGCAGCCGGAGGTCGCGCAGCCGCAAAGCGGACTTCATTTCCATGCCAAGCTCCGGCCATTTCTGCACCTCGAGTTGTGCGTCCATGTCGAGGCTGGTGCGGCCGTCCTGCCGCGTTACCCTGACGCCTTCGAGAATCACTGCCTTCATCCAGAGCAGATTGATGGGCAGCGTCAGCGGCTCCTCGAGCTGGGCTGAGAACATGAAGTCGCGCGGCCCGGCCGTCTCGGCCCTTGGCAGCACCCCGCGAATGATAATGCTTTTGAATTCCGGCGGCACTCCACCGTTCGGCTCGAACGTCTCGCGGATACGGCCAAGCAGGTTCAGCGTGTCGAGCTGGAGGGTGATTTCACCACAGTCGATGCTGCTTCCCAGGATGGTCGCGTCGAAGCGCATCAAGGCCAGGGCACTGTCCGCGGTTTCTGCGCTGACACCGCCCTCGGTCACCTTGCTCTCGGACTTGACGATGCGCGCGGTGACGCCGAGGGGCCGATCCTTTTCGATCCCGCGCGCGCCCACCGCGATATGCTCGATGGCCATATGCTCGAAACCGCAGAGATCGCGGAGCCGAAGATCCTGGCTGAGGTCGAGCACCGGATTGATGATGAGAACGCCACGCCACTCCGCATCGAGCAGCGTGCCGTGCAGCCGGCTGTTGAAGTCTTTCAATTTCCTTGGGAGAAGGCCGAACGGGTCGGGTTGGCTCTCGGTGCGATACGTCGCTTCAATGTCCTGCAAGATGGGCTCGATGCCGCGCCCCGTCCCCAGCTTCACGATGAGGGTGCTGTCAGTGTCGAGAAAGAAGTACCAGGCGTTCTTCGGATCCGGTCCGAGGCGGCAGGCTTCGTAGCGATGGTTCCAGGGGTCCGGGGTGCCGGCTTCCGGCGGCAGGCCTAGGCGCCGGGAGATGACAACATATTCGGGCGACCTACGGGGTAGCGCGGCGAGGTTGGGGAGCTGGACGTTTAGCCCGATCTTCAAGGCGTCGCGGAAGCTCTCTTCATCGTCAGAGTTGTCAATCAAGCCGGCGACCACGTCGTCGTTCAGCAGCGGGCCGTAGCGGAGGCGCAGCCCGGGCATGCTAAATCCACCCGACGTTCGCCAGAAAGTCTCGACCTTGGCCAGCATCTCGGCCACGCCCGCCTCGATCCCCGCGACCACGGCGCGGAGCGGCGACTGCATATGAACAGAGAGGTTCTGCCTTGTGTCCTTGCTCGGGAAGAATGCTTCGATCAACGTGGGGAGATACCCAGCCTGCGCGAGCTGGTTGCGCAGCGTCCTGGCGATGTCCTCCGTGTGGAATCCTTCGATCAGCACTTCGGCGACGCGCCGGAAGGTCGCGCGCGACGTGGGCGGGTTGCCCAGCAGCTTTTTCAGTTCGCGCAACGCCGCCTCCAGATCTGGCGGCGGCGGTTGCTCCCAGAGCTGGATGAAGCGGGCAAAAACGCTGGGCACGACCTTTGCCGCGTCCTGCATCGCCTGCTCGACATCGGCGAGCATGCCGCCGCCGAAACCATAGATGTCCGCGGTCGGCTGGCCCGTCGGGGCGGCCGGTGCGGGCTTTTTCAATCGCGCCGGGCCACGCGCTGTCCGGTGCAGCGGGATGGACAGGGTGGTGGGCGGCGACAACATGCTGTGCCATGCCGACGCCTTGGGGCCGCGTCGCTGAAAGCCATCGATATGGCGCTGCTCGGCCTTCAGCATGGCGGGGGCACCGAAGGCGAGGGCTCCGCCCTTGATGAAGGGCTCATCAAGCGTCAAGAGAGCCTTTGCGTAGGATTGGATCCGGTCTTGCGCGTTATTCTCCTTGTTACTCTTCTCGGCCATCCTCAAACCGGCCAGCACCATCGCATCGTCACATAGCGGCAGCGTCGGAAAGTCAACGCGTTGGCCGTCGCCGATGCGCGGCATCGGCGACGTGCGGCTATCGCCTATAGCCGCGGGCAGCAGCTCGCGCTCCTCCAGCAGGCTTTGCAGGCTCCAGGACACCGCGGATCCCTGGAATTGGAAAACGAGCATGGGAATGGGTGGCCCGAAGTCTTCGTCCGCAGGCGTGGTGAACCCGCGGATCCCGATTTTTGCGCGTAACTCCCCGGCGGCGGACCGCTTGAGCACCACGCCCCTGGCCAGGCCATGGAGCTCGCGCGGCGGCCGTCGGACCAACGGCACACGACCATTCTCATGCGGGAGCAACGGCGCCCGGCCGGTGTGCCGTTCCAGGCGTTCCATCGCCACTGGATCAAGCGTCATCACATCAAGACCGCCGATGTCACCCTGAGCCGGCATGACCATCAGTGCCGCCGTCGTCACGGCCTTGAAGCGCGGTGGACCAGGGCGGATGCCGAGCGGCAGGCTGCCGGAAGACGCTGCGAAGGCGATGGGGTGCCCATGCTGGTCGCGCCAGCGGAAGGCAAGCAATGCCGGGTCGTCGTTCGACTGAGCGCGCCGCATCCATCTCAACCGGGGCCGTTCCGCGCCGGCGACGAAGCAACAGGCCAAGCGCCCGTTCACCAATGCATACTGATTGGCCAGGATATTGGGACTTGCAGCGGAACCGGGACCACCTTGTTTGTCCAACAGTTCGGACTGCAACAACAGACCGCCATCCGGGGCGTCGGCATAGATGGTGCCGATGGTGCGGCCATTTTCCGGCGTGAACTCGATGCTCCGCAGGTCGAGCGTTTGGCAGCGATTGAACTGCTTGCCGTTGTGCTCGGTCTTGTCGTTGAGCTTCAGGGAAGGGCCACCCGTGACGGGCCAGAACCGCAGATGCTGCACGCCGACGTCGAAATCGGCGCGCCAGCTTCCCCAATCACCAGTTGCAAACTCCAGGGGAGCATCGAACTTACGGGCCGAGTACCAGTCAGCAACGACGTTTGAAAGCGGAGCATTGCCCTGAGCCCCAACATGCTGGAAGCCGCTGACGCCCCCATTCCTGATCGTGAACTGGAATTCGCTGCTGGCCAGATCCGTCTCCGTTGAGACTCGGAAGATGAGCGAGCCGATGCAGTTTCCGATGGCGCTGGTGAGCACGATCCGGTCGCCGTCTGGGCGCCAGTTCGCGGACATCTGGAGTGAAACCCCATCCGTTCCCGCACGGCCAAACGGCAATGGCCCGAGCATGGAGATCCTGAGGCGCTGGGGTGACAAAAATTCAACTTTGACATCAAGTCCACCCAGTTTTGCGTTCCCACCCTGGGGGTGGGGGATGCGAGCGGACTGGCCGAAGATTTCCAGTCGCAGCATGATCACCTCCCTAGAGCCCGCAGCGGTCGCGACCAGTCGGTGCCGGTCGGTCCCAGGCTATATCCGCGAGGTCCCTGGGCGTGAGCGCATGGAGATCCTCGCGCGGCAGCCGGGCGGCAAGCCATGAGCCGGTCTCGCACCGCGGACCGTCGCGTTCGGTGCTGCAGCGTGCGATTGCGCGGGTCGCTAGGGACTGTGTCAGCACGACCCTGACCCGATGGGTGAATCGGCTGTCATTGTCGGCGGCGAGCCGCAAACTGCTTCCGTCGCGGATCTGCACGCGCTCGATGCGCCGCGGCGCGCCGTCCGCCCCAGCGCACAGCCCGGACTCCTCCCATGCGGCCAGCGACCAATCGGCGGCGCCGCCGTCCCGGTCCGCGAGGCGGACCGCGTCCCGACGGAGGCGCACCGTCGTTGCGAAGGCCAGATGGCGTCCAATTTGGTCTCCATAGGCTCCGTGGGCATTGCTCACGGCACTCGGGACGACCGCGCCTGCCGGCCCGGCGTGCGTGGGATTGCCGCCCAGGATGTCACTGACAGCAGTGCCGCTCGGGCAACGGTCGGGAGTCCCGCCGAGCCATCGGCGGAGCATTTGCGGCGCAGCCAGCGTGCTTGTCTCGCGCTCGAAAGCGATGCACCAAGCGCTGCGATCTAGCGCCAGGACCAGCACCGGCCGAGTGGGTTCCGAGCCCGGCACGTGACGCACCATAACACGCTTGACCCGAAGCGCCGGCAACAAGGCGTTCCAGAGTTCGGGCTGATGTTCGGCGAACGCCCGCCGCATGACCCCCTGCTCCGTCCCGGTCAGATTGACCATCGCCGGGGCCCGTTGCGCCGACAGCGCGGCGGCCAGCAAGCGTTCTTCAGTGGGTTCGAGAACCTGCCGGGGTTGCAGGCGCAGATGCGGACCGTCGCCAGGCTGGCCGGCGGCCGGGCCGGGCTCCGGCGGATAGGTCCTTGCGGTTGCGACGCGGCGCAGCGGCAGCAGAAGGGTTGGGGCGAGTAACGGAGGCGTCTGCGCGCGTTCGTAGTATTGCTGGTCGGTCGGCCCGCCGGGCGTGAAGCTGGCGATCTCGATCACATCACCCGGACGCAGGGCCAGACCGGGATCGAGCCGAGCGGTTGTTCCGTCGCAATTGGCCGGTGACGCGAATTCCGTCGTGGGGACACTGGGAGCCAACGTCCCTACGGCGCCAATCAAGAAGTCGCCGAAGTGCCGCGGGCCGATGGGCAGTGGCAGGCCGGCGCAATCGGTCGCGGGTGTATCGGCGCGGATGATCAACGGCGCATCGAGACGGGAAGCCACATCGCAGCCGGAGATGAGTAGGCCCAATACGAGCAGATGGGCTAGGCGACCTTCAGTGCAGCGGGATTTTGACCACGTTCCGGTGAACTTGAACCACATGACAAACGCCCCTTCCCAAGAAGAAAATCAAATGTGCGGGAAGAGGATCGCCCAGAACACAGCATTAAGATCAAACATTCGTGAGGTTGGGCTCGGATCGTCTCAAAAACGAGATGTTGTGATCGCGGACCGGCCGCTTGTTCTGTCCGTCGGGGAGTGCATTGAGACAGTATCTGCAGCTGTCTTTCGGAGGTTACCGACCATTTGGCTATGGTGTGGCGTGGAGTTGTCCCCATTCCGCGGACACCGTGACATTCTGCCTTTGGGTGTCTGCAGAATTGGGACAACTCCAACTCCAGCTGGCCTACCTCCGCGGCACCGGCTGTCCGTGGCCAGCGGACAGGAATAGCTGACGCCTTGTGTCTCGTGTGTGCTGACGCCGGACAGTGCGGCTGTTCAATCAAAAGCGGTACGTCTCCTATCGGCCCATTGCAGCCTTATGGAGTTCGGAAGCAATGGCTGAAACAAGCTAAACTCCGCGCCCAACAAACCGGCAGCAGCTCAGTCTGACTGGATACAGTCAGCGGAGCACGCCACGAATGGTCGACAGCTCAAGCCATTGTAGTGCGATCACGGTCTTGGCG
>JAAFHD010000278.1 GCA_013298245.1 Alphaproteobacteria bacterium | reverse complement strand
GCACGCGCCGGTCCATCTCGTGGCTGAGATAGTTCGGCTGGATTTCCGGGTTTTCCCAGGCATTGGTGCTGCGCGCGCGGGCGAAGCCGGTGCTCTCCGGCCGGTGCTGCCAGGCGCCGGCTGACACGCCCGGGTAGTCGTCCAGCACATAGGTCTTGCCCGGCTTGTAGCTGCCTGGCGTGAAGACGCATTGCAGGTCCGGCTGGTCCAGCCCTTCGAAGCTTTTCCAGAAGACGAAGACGTGGCTTGGCACGGTGGCCAGGATGTTCGGGCGGTTGGTGGCCCAGTTCAGCAATTCGCGCGCGAGCCGCCAGCCGCGCGACAGCTCGTTCAGCGTGACGGTGCCTGGCCGCGCGCGCATCACGAAACGCGAGGCGTAGTGGTCGCGCAGATTCTCGCCCACCGGCAGCACATGCACCGGCGGCACGCCGAGTCTTTCCGAAAGCCAGGCCGGCCCCACGCCAGAGATCTGCAACAACCGCGCGGTGTTGGCCGTGCCGGCCGAGACCACCACCTCGCGCCGCGCGCGCACCAGCACGGGCGGTGCATCGGCGGCCGCGCGGTATTCCACGCCCACACAGCGCTTGCCTTCGAAGACCAGGCGCGTGGCACGCGCATTGGCACGCAGGTCCAGATTGTCGCGCTTCATCGCAGGGCGCAGCCGCATGCGCGCGACACCAGCGCGGCGGTTGTTCTGGATGATGCGCTGGAAATACCCGACACCCGCCTGGTCGCCACTGTTGTAGTCGCGCGCGCGCGGAATGCCGGCATCGACACAGCCCTGGATGAAGGCCTCCGATACAGGATGGAACCAATCCATGTCGGTGACCGGCATCGGGCCATCGGTGCCGCGCGTGTCGTCCGCCATGCCGATGCGCTTTTCGCTGCGCTTGAAATAGGGCAGGCAATCATCATAGCCCCAGCCGCGATTGCCGCGCTGCGCCCAGGCATTCTGGTCATTGGGCTGACCGCGATTATAGACCATGCCGTTGATGCTGGTGGAGCCACCCAGCACGCGCCCCTGCACGGTGGGGATGCGCCGGCCGCCGGTGTTTTCGGTGGGTTCGGTGCTGAACTGCCAGGATACGTTCGGGTTCACCAGCGTCTTGATGAAACCGGCGGGCATGTGGATCCACGGATTGGTATCCAGCGGGCCCGCTTCCAGCACGCACACGCTGGTCGCGGGGTCTTCGGACAGGCGGTCCGCCAGCACGCCGCCGCCCGCACCGGAACCGATGATGATGTAGTCGAACATGTCTGCCATGGCGCTTCCTCTTGCGACGAATGTCGCACCCATTTTCGCAGCCGGCTACCGGCGGCGGCGCGCCCATTCGGCCATGCGTTCGGCGATGGCGGCCTCCGCGCCGCGATCGGTCGGTTCGTAGAAGCGCGCGCGGGCCATGTCGTCCGGGAAATAGTTCTGGCCGCTGAAGGCACCTTCCGCGTCGTGGTCGTATTCATAGCCGGCGCCATAGCCCAAGCCCTGCATCAGCTTGGTGGGCGCGTTCAGGATATGCTTCGGCGGCATCAGGCTGCCGGTCTCGCGCGCCGCGGCCATGGCGCGCTTATAGGCGGTGTAGACGGCGTTGGATTTCGGCGCGGTCGCCAGGTGCAGCACCAGTTGCGCCAGCGCCAATTCGCCCTCGGGCGAGCCCAGTCTCTCGTAGGTTTCCCAGGCCGCCACCGCCAAGGGCAGCGCGCGCGGATCAGCCGCACCCACATCCCCCGCGGCGAAGCGCGTGAGCCGCCGCGCGATGTAGCGCGGGTCCTCACCGCCCGTCAGCATGCGCGCGAACCAGTACAGCGCGGCGTCCGGGTCCGAGCCGCGCATGGATTTATGCAGTGCGGAGATGAGGTTGAAATGCTCCTCCCGATCCTTGTCATACAGCGCTGCGCGACGCGCCAGCAGCGCCTGCAAAGCCGCCACATCCAAGGCGGGGCCACCCGGCGGCAATGCGAGCAATTGCTCACATAAATTCAGCAGGTATCGCCCATCACCATCGGCCATGGCGGCAAGTGTCGCGCGCGCCTCCGCCGTCAGCGGCAGGGCGCGGGTTTCCAACACTTCGGCGCGCGCCAGCAGCGCCTCCATCGCCGTCGCATCCAGCCGTTCCAGCACCAGCACCTGGCAACGCGACAGCAGCGCGCCATTCAGCGCGAAGGACGGGTTCTCCGTCGTCGCCCCCACCAGCGTGATGGTGCCGTCCTCCACGAACGGCAAAAACCCATCCTGCTGCGCGCGATTGAACCGGTGCACCTCATCCACGAAAAGCAGCGTGCGCCCGCGCCTGCGCTGCGCCTCATCGAACGCCTTCTTCAAATCCGCGACACCGGAAAACACCGCCGAGATCGCGTGGAAATGCATCGCGGCCGCATCCGCCAGCAACCGCGCGATGGTGGTCTTGCCCACCCCCGGCGGCCCCCACAGAATCAGGGACGGCAATGACCCGCGCGCCAGCATCGCGCGCAGCGCAACAGATCCATGGCGCGCAGCATGCGGGCATGCACGACGCCTGCAAAGCCACTTCACCGCCACCGCCGCGCATGCGAAGCAAGGCCATGCGCCCTACCCTTGCGACCCAAACCAACATCGCCCCCTTCGGTACGCTGATCGAACCGGGAGAGGACGGCGCGCCCTTTGGCAGCGCGGATGCCGCACTGGAACTGAACCGCGGCACGCCGCGCTTCTACATCATGCGCCTGCCCGGGCGGCCCATGCTGGTGCGCGACATCACGCGCCACACGCGCGTCACGCAATGCCTGGCCAGTGCGACGGGTGCGGACTGGTTCATCTGCCTCGCCGCCGCCGGCAACCCAGATGGGCCTGATGCACCGCGGGACATCACCTGCTTCCGCATCCCCGGCGGCCGCGCCTTGGCGCTGCATCGCGGCACCTGGCACGCCGGCCCCTTCTTCGAGGGCGACAGCGCGGATTTCATGAACCTCGAACTCTCCGACACCAACGACACCGACCACGAAACCCAACGCGTCAACCCACCCATCCTGATCGAGCCCTGACGCGGTTGACGGCGCCGCACAGCCCGCCGAGAAGCGCGCCACGCCAGAGGAGAGCGCCATGACCCCCGCGACCAAAGCCAAGCTTGAAACCGTCACCACCGCGACCTTGACCACCGTGCTGCTCAAGCGCGGCCTGCGGAATGTGTGGATGCGCGGCGCCGCCCCCTTCACGCCGGCCGCACAGGGCAAGCGCCTGGTCGGGCCGGCCTTCACGCTGCGTTTCGTTCCCGCGCGCGAAGACCTGGCCACGCCGGCCTCCTGGTCCTCCCCCATCTCCACCCGTGCCGCGATTGAAGCCATGCCCGAAGGCTGCATCGCGGTGGCCGATGCGATGGGTGTGACTGATGCCGGCATCTTCGGCGACATCCTCTGCGCGCGCCTGGCCAAGCGCGGCGTGACCGCGCTGGTGACCGACGGCGCGGTGCGCGACGTGGCCGGCGTGAACGGCACCGGCCTGCCCGTGTGGTGCGCCGGAGGTGCTGCACCACCTTCAGTCGCCGGCCTGACTTTCGTCGCCTGGGAACAGCCGATCGGCTGCGGTGGCGTCGCGGTCTTCCCCGGCGACATCGTGGTCGCCGACCCCGATGGCGCCGTGCTGATCCCCGCCGCCATCGCCGATGAGATCGCCGATGACTGCGTTGAGCAGGAACGCTTCGAAGGCTGGATCATGAAGCAGGTGGAAGCCGGCATGGCGCTGCCCGGTCTGTATCCCGCCAACGCCGAGAACAAGGCGCGCTACGAAGCGGACAAGGCCGCTGGGCGCGCTTGAAGCGCAACACCACCAGGCGCGCTTGAAGCGCGACACCACCAGGCGCGCTTGAAGCGCGACACCACCAGGCGCGCTTGAAGCGCGACACCACCAGGCGCGCTTGAAGCGCGACACCACCAGGCGCGCTTGAAGCGCGACGCGCGGCGCGGCAGGCTCACGCCATGCAGCGCCGCGCCCTTTTCCTGATCCCACTCGCCGCACCCGCGCTCGCGCAGGTCGAGCGCCCGGTGCGCCTGGTGGTGCCCTTTGCGGCCGGCACTTCATCCGATGTTCAGGCGCGGCTTCTGGCGCTGCACATGGCGCCGCATTTGCAGCAGCCGGTGGTGGTCGAAAACCGCGCCGGCGCGGGCGGAATGGTCGGCGCCGAGGCGGTGGCGCGCGCGACCGACGGCCACACCATCCTGCTCGGCTCCAACGGCCCGCTGGTGAACAACCCCGTCCTGCAACCGCGCATGCCCTATGCGGTGCCCGATGATTTCGCGCCCCTCTCCCTGGTCAGCCGCTCGCCGCTGACGCTGACCGTGCGCGCCGACAGCGCGATCCGCGATGTGGCCGGATGGGTCGCGGCGGCGCGCGCAGGCGGCATGGCCATCGGATCATCCGGCCAGGGCAGCGCCACACATTTCCTGATCGAACAGCTTTTCGCCGCGGCCGGCGTGCGCGCGGAGCACGTGCCTTATCGCGGCTCCTCACTCTCGGTGCCCGATGTCGTGGCGGGCAACCTGCCATCGGTGATGGCCGAGATCAGCACCGTCTTCCCGCTGTGGCGCGATGCGCGCGTGCGCGTGCTGGCCACCACCGGCCCGCGGCGTTCCGTGCTGATGCCCGATGTGGCCACCTTGATCGAAGCCGGTTTCGCGGGCCTCACCGGCGGTTCCTGGGCCGCGCTGGTGGCACCGGCCGCGATGCCCGCGCCGGTGCGCGAAACCATCACGCAGGCCACCCTGCGCGCGATGGAAACGCCCGCCTATCTGGAACGCCAGCGCGAGGTGGGCGCCGATGTCGCCGCGCCGGAAGAACGCGGCCCAGCACCCCTGCTGGCCTTCTGGCGCGCCGAACTGGCACGCACGCGCGCCACTGCCGTGGCCGCGCGCATCACCGCAGAATAACCCGCATCAGAAGTGAAGCAGGCCTGGCGCGAAGAAGCCCAGCATCGTCAGCGCAATGCCCACAGCACCCAACCCCGCGCCCAGCCCGATCAACAGCCCAACCCCGGTGATGATCGCCGCCGACGCCACCACGATCGCCACCTGGAACGCGGCCGAGCCGTATTCGAACATGTGGTAGCGATCCATCTGCCGATCACGCGTGGCCTCCGCGCGGCGCGCGCGTTCCATCAATTCGCGCCGGCCTTCGCCGGTGGCGGGCTCGCTTTCCCAGCGCTCGACCGCGCCACGCCAGCGGGTTTGCTGCGCTTCGATGGCAGCGCGATTCGCATCGGATTTATCCAGTTCCGCCTGTTCGATCGCGGTGCGCAGCTGC
>JAAFHD010000275.1 GCA_013298245.1 Alphaproteobacteria bacterium | reverse complement strand
GAAATTGCTGTTCAGCGCGACGGCGCCGA
The DNA here is from genome assembly GCA_013298245.1 of Alphaproteobacteria bacterium. Taxonomy (GTDB): domain Bacteria; phylum Pseudomonadota; class Alphaproteobacteria; order Acetobacterales; family Acetobacteraceae; genus Rhodovarius. The sequence continues at coordinate 5,326 of JAAFHD010000275.1, read as the reverse complement.
CAACGGCGATGATGGTGGCGGCGAAAAAACCGGCGATGATGGCCTTCACGGCTCTGCTCCCTTATTCGGATTGGCGGCTTTATGCAGCAGTTGCGCGGCTTCCGCCAAGTCCTGTGGCGTATTGGCGTTGAAAAACGGGTCGACGGGTGTCACCGGCCATTCGGCATGGGCCACGCCATGCCGCGCGGTCCAGCGGTCGATCTTGCGCTCGCCGGCCAGCAGCGCGGCGCGCAGCACATCGCGCAGCGCCACATCCCACAGGCCGCAGGGTGGGTGCGTGTGGCCGCCGGATGCCGCGCAGGCCAGGGGCACGCTGTCCGCGTCGCGTGCCGCATGCAGCCGCGCCACGTAATCCGCGGGCAGAAATGGGCTGTCGCCGCTGGCGCTGACCAGCCAGCGCGCACCCTGCGCGGCGGCCCAATCCATCCCCGCCAGCACGCCGGCCAGCGGGCCGACGAAGCCCTCGATCGGGTCCGGCAGCACGGGCAAACCCCAGGCCGAAAACCGCGCCGGGTCGCCATTGGCGTTCAGCGCCATTACCGCCACCTGGCCGCGCAGCGCGTCCAGCGCGCGGTCCAGCATGGTGCGCCCCGCGATGTCGCGCAGCGGCTTGTCGCCACCGCCCATGCGGCGCGCCAGGCCGCCGGCCAGGATGACGGCGTGCGTCATTCGGCGCCCTTGCGGCGGTGCTTGGCACTTTCCTCCGGCACATAGGCCAGGTTGGCGTCGAAGATGATGCGATCTTCGCCCGCCAGCACCGTGAAACGCTTGCCCTTGCAGCGGCCGATCAGCGTCAGATTCGCCTCGCGCGCCAGCTCCACGCCCCAGGCGGTGAAGCCGGATCGCGACACCAGCACCGGTATGCCCATGCGCACCGTCTTGATGACCATTTCGCTGGTCAGCCGGCCGGTGGTGTAGAACAGTTTGTCGGCGCCCTGCACGCCGTTGCGGAACATCCAGCCGGCGATCTTGTCCACCGCATTGTGGCGGCCCACGTCTTCCATATACGCGACCGGCGCATCGCCCTCGCACAGCGCGCAGCCATGGATGGCGCCGGCTTCCAGATACAGCGATGGCAGCGTGTTGATGGCGTGCAGCAGGCGGTACAATTCGCTGGTGCGCAGGCGGGCATCGGGGTTCAGCCGGACCTCGGAAAAATTCTCCATCAGGTCGCCGAAGGCGGTGCCCTGGGCGCAGCCGCTGGTCAGCGTTTTCTTGCGCAGCTTATCCTCGAAATTGGTGCGCGCGGGCGTGCGCACCACCACGACTTGCAGGTCGTCATCGTACTCGACCGCGTCCACCACATCGGTCGCGCGCAGCATGCCCTGGTTCAGCAGATAGCCCACCGCCAGGTCTTCCGGCCGGTCAAGGATGGTCATCATCGTCACGATCTCCTGCCCGTTCAGGTACAGGGTCAGCGGGCGTTCGACGGTGACCGAGGTCTCCACCGCCTGGCCGGCCTCATCGATGCCGGTCACGCGGCGGGTGAGCCTGGGGTCGGTCGGGTCGGGCATGACGCGCATGGGGCGCAACTGCGCCGCCCCCGGCCGGCGTGCAAGGGCCAACTTATGGTTGCATTTCCGGATCGATGCGCGCATGACACAGCATCCGACGAGGACACTCGGGAACCCATGCCGCTTGACCACCTGCTGCGCGTTGTCTGGGGCTGGCGCTGGCGCCTGGTCCTGGCGCTTGTGCTGCTGTGGACGCCGCTGGCCGCCCTGGTCTGGAGCTGGCCGCGCGCCTTCGTGGCCGACAGCATCATCGCACCCGCGGAAAGCACCAGCATGGCGGCGTCGGCCTTGGTGGCGCCATCGCCGATCGCGGTGCCGCGCTTGTTCGACAACCGGCCGGGCGGGAATTTCAGCGTCTATCTGGCGGCGTTGCGCAGCGCGGAGGCGGCGGCGGACCTGGCGGAACACACGCCCATCATCGCGGCGCTGACCGAACGTCGCGCCGAGGGCAACATGGGCGTGCTGCGCGGCTGGCTGGGCCTGCGCATCCAGGCCGACATGGACGACGTGCGCGGCCTGCTGGAACGCCGCCTGTCCATCACCCAGGCCGCCAACAGCCTGACCTGGACCATCGCGCTGACCTGGCATGACCGCGACCTGGCGCTGGCCATGCTGCGCCGGTTGCACATCTTCGCCGAGGCCAAGGTGCGCGCCGACCTGGCCGGCATGACTGAAGGCCGCATCGCATCGCTGCGCACCGCGGCGGCCGCGGAACGCGACCAGTTCCAGCGCAACGCGCTGTTCGAATTGCTGGCCCAACAACAACGCGCCGCGCTGATCGTGATGGCGGATGGCGCGATCGCGGTGCGCCAGGTGCAGGCGGCGGCGGTGGAGCTGCGCGCCAGCGTGCCGAACCGCCCGCTGCTGCTGGTGCTGTTGCTGTTCGGCTGCACGGCGCTGTGCGGGATGGCGGCGATCACCTGGGCGCTGCTGCGCCCGCCCGCGCCGCCACCGCCCGCCTGGCTGATGGCGGCGCCCACCCGCCAACGTGAAAACGCGCGCACCGAATGATCAGCGGGGCCTATGCGGTGGCGACCATGGCGGGCGTCTCGGCGGCGCTGCTGCAATTCGCGGGCGCGTTGAAGACTGCGCCAGCGCTGGCCTGGTTGCCGTTTGACCTGACCCTGGCCGCGATGGGCGCGACGTTCCTGCTGCTGCCGGCCATGCTGTGCATTGGCGGCTGGCGCATTGGCCGAGGTGCCGCGCTGCCATTGCTGGCAGCAGCAGCGATCTGGCCGTGGTGGTGCGTCGCGGCGCTATGGTCGCCGGCGGGCGATGCGGCCAGCGCGAAGCTGGCGATGATGGTGCTGATCGGGCCGCCGATGCTGCTGGCGGGTTTGTTGATCGGCGCGGATGCGGCGGCGCGACGGGCGTTGTCGGCCACGGTGATTGTCATTGCGGTGTTGGTGGGCGCGTCGGTCGCCTGGGGCCTGCAAGCGGATCGAGTGGTGCTGGGTGGCGAAGTGGGCGCGGACCCTGAATTGCTGCGCGTGCAATACCAGCTGGCGGGCCTGGCCGTCGCGACGGCGGGCGGGCTGACGGCGGTGCAGGTGGCTGGTGCGCGTGGTGCGGCGAAACTGCCTTGGCTGCTGCTGCTGGGATTGCTGTGCGGCGCGGTGCTGCTGCCCGGCGGGCGCGCGGCCTTTCTAGCCTTGGCGATGGCGGTCGTGGTGGTGCCGGCCTGGCGTTTCTGGCTGGCCGGGCAGTCGCGCGCGGCCTTGGGTTGGGTGGCGCTGGCGGCGATGGGCGGCGTGCTGGTCGTCGCTGTGCTGGCGATGGATGCGGGCCTGCTGGACCGCCTGCGCGCCTTGACCCGCCTGCTGGACAGCAACTCGCAGGAAGCGCGCACCATGATGTGGGCCGAGGCGCTGCGCTTGTCGGATTGGTGGGGCATCGGGCCGGGCGCATACCCGCGCGCCGCCGGCTTCGGCGATGACGTCGGCATGCACCCGCACAACCACGCGCTGGAGGCGCTGGTGGAAGCCGGCGCACCCGGCCTGCTGCTGTGGGTCCTGGCCTTTGGTGGTGCGATGCTGGTGCTGCTGATGCGTGGCGGGCGCGTGGCGCCCGGGCGTGCGGCGGTGATCTTGGCGCTGGTGCTGCCGATGGCGCTGACGGTGATGGTCTCGACCGATTTGTCCAACCGCATGGCGTGGTTCGCGCTGGGCCTGGCGCTGTCGATCGGGGTGGAGCGCGTGCGTGTGGTATGAGCGCGGCGGCAAGCGTGCGGCGGATGTTGTTGGGGCTTTGGCGCTGTTGCTGATGGCGGTGCCGGTGTTGCTGGTGGCGGCGTTGGCGGTGGTGTTGGTGATGGGGCGGCCGGTGCTGTTCCGGCAGGTACGCGCGGGGCGCGGCGGCGCGCCTTTCACGCTGCTGAAGCTGCGCAGCATGCGCGATGGCGCGGGCGATGACGCGGCGCGGTTGACCTGGTTGGGGCGCGTGTTGCGGGCGACCGCCGTGGATGAATTGCCGCAACTGCTGAACGTGCTGCGCGGGGAGATGAGCCTGGTCGGGCCGCGCCCGCTGCCGATGGAATATGTGGCGCTGTATTCGGCGCGGGAGGCGGCGCGGCTGCGTGTGCGGCCGGGGCTGTGCGGGCTGGCGCAGGCGGCGGGGCGCAATGCTGTGCCCTGGGCGCTGCGGCTGCGGCTGGATGCGGATTACGCGCGGCGTGTTTCGTTGTGGCGCGATGTGCGGATCATGTTGGCATGCGCGGCGGTGGTGTTGCGCGGGCGTGGCGTGGCGGCGCCTGGGCATGCGACCATGCCGCGATTTTCAGGCGCACCGCCGCGCACGCCGTGATAGGGTTTGGGCATGCCTGACAGCCTTTATGACACCGACATCATGACCTGGTCCGAGCAACAGGCGGCGCGCCTGCGGCGCTTGGCGATGGGCGAGCGCGTGAACGACGTGGACTGGCCAAATGTCATCGAGGAGATCGAGAGCTTGGGGCGCAGTGAACTCAACCGCGTGCGGTCCTTCCTGCGGTTGGCGATGCTGCATGCGATGAAGCTGGTCGCCTGGCCGGAGCATTCCGCGCGCCATCACTGGCGGATCGAGGTGGAGAATTTTCTGACGCAGGCGGCCGGAAGTTTCGAGCCGAGCATGCGTCAGCATATCGATATCGCGGATCTACATGCGCGCGCGTTGCGCGATTGGCAGGGGCTTGAGATGGATGGCGCGGAGCCTCTGCCGGTGATGCAAGTGATCGATTGGAACATCGCGGATAGGCTTCCTGATATCGCTGAATTGATCGCGCTGCTTACCCCGCCATCTGCGCCGCCAACGCCACGCTGAGGCCGACCGTCGCCACCCCCGTAGAGCGTGGCATCACCACCGCATCGCGCACCGCCAACAGCGAGCAATCCAGGCTGTCCAGCACCGCAACGCCAGATGCCGCTTCCACCGCTGGGGCCAGTCCTGCCAGCCCCGCGCCGCCCAACACCACTGCCTGCGCGCCATCGCGCGCCACACCACGCACGGCCCCAGCCAATTCGCCGATGGCGCCCTCCGGGTCGGCAGCTATGCGCGCGCCGTCGGGCGCCACCGCACGCACCAGCACCTGGCCCGGCGGCAGGCTGCGCGCCGCGCAGAATTCCTCCAGCATCGGCACCCACGCCGCGCCGCCGGTGATGAAGCCGATGCGCCGTTCCGCCGCGCGCGCGACGATCAGCGAGGCTTCCGCCATGCCCACCACGGGCATGCCGACCAGCTCCTTCGCCGCATCCAGCCCAGGGTCCCCGAAGCACGCGATGATCACGCCATCCATGCCACCCGCGTGTTCCGCCAGCGCATCCAGCACCGCATGCCCC
>JAAFHD010000274.1 GCA_013298245.1 Alphaproteobacteria bacterium | reverse complement strand
GGCCTGGATGGCATCGGGCGCGCCGAAATCCAGCATGTCCTGGAAGGAGGCGGCGACCTGTTCCGGGCGCGTGGCCCAGAGTGCGGCGGCGGTGCCGACTAGTGCTGCCCAAAGCACGAAGCCGGGCAAGGTAAACAACCAGCCCAGCATGGGGCGCGCCAGCGGCATGGTGCGCCCGAGATCGCCGAGGTCAAAGCGGGTGAAGACCAGCGCGCGCGCCCAGGCGACGGGGCCGGACGGGCGCTTGGGCTTGGGCGCCGCGCGGCCTGGCACGTGCAGGATGCCGGCATGCAGCAAGGCGGGCACAGCGGCTTGCAGTGCTGCGTCATCCGGTGCGTCGGGCGCGGGTGGGGGCAGGGCGCGGATGGCTTCGGCCAGGCTGCGCTGGCCATCCAGCAGCGCGATCAACGCGCGCAACCTGGGGTGGACGCGCAAATGCCGACCCGTGATGGGTGTTGAGAGCACCCACGCGGCTTCACCATCCGCGACGACGCGCGCGGCGCGCAGGCCCGGCGAGGCGATGGGGCGCAGCGCCGTGGCGGACATTCAGTTCAGAATACGAAGTCGAGGCGTCGGCCGCCCTCGGCGCGGCACAGCCCGACGCCGCCGCCATCGATCATGCGCCTGGGGTTCAGCACATCGAAGCGGCAGGCGATGGGCGGGCCACTGACCGTGCCTTGCGCTGCCAGGTTGCCGGTCAGCCGCGCGCCGCGCGTGGGTGCGCCAAGCGAGACGGGCCCGCCGATGCCTGGATCGCCATCCGTGGGTTCCAGCTGGCCGGCATAGAGCAGGCCGTCGGAGGTGCGCAGCTCGATCCGCGGGCGGCTGCTGGCCGGGCTGATCACGCGCATCGTGGTGACGCGCACGATGTCGGCCGCGGCACCGGTTTCGGCACCGTCGATCGTCGCCACGCGCGGGCCGCAAGCGGCCAGGCCCAGGACCAGAAGAAGGCTCAGTGTTCGCATTGTCATCCTCATCGGGGTTGGGCGGCCGCTGGGCGCGGCTGGGCGTTGGGGGCAGGGCGGGCTGAACCGCCGCCAGGGCGCGGGCCTTCTGGCTCGCCGCGACGAATGACATAGACCGGGCCGCGATTGGCGTCCGCGATGCGCTGCACGTCCATGCGTTCCGACGCGGTGAAAGTGCCTGAGACCCGCGCGAGCTGCGTGAAGGCCACGGTGAAGGTGGCCTGCGCTTGTGCCGCTGCTTCTTCCGCGGCCGCCAGGCGGTCCTGCGCCAACAGCAGGCGGTCCAGCGCGTCGATCCCGCCGCCGGCACCGCCCGCGAGACGTGCGGTCTGCATTCGCACATCGGTGTCGGCGGCGGCCAGCGCGGTCGCACGCGCGGCCAATTCGCGGAAGGCGACGCGATACTCGTTCAGCGTGACTTCCACTTCCGTCACGATGGTGGCCAGCGTGGAACGCCCCTGGCTTTCGACCTGGCGCGTTTCCAGCCGCCGGCGGTCAAGCCGCGCGCGCGCATCATCCGTGCCAAGCGGCACTTCCACACGGAAGCCCACCACGCCGCCGGGGCGGTTGGAGAAGCGCCGCGCATCCTCGAACGCAGCACCGAAATCACCCTGCGAGGTGATGCCGCGCCCGCCCATATTGGCTTCCAGCACGACATCGAAGCGCGGCAGGCTCTCGACCTGCGCCTGGCCTTCGCGCAGCACCGCGGCGCGGTGCGAGAGGAAGACCTGTTCGACCTCCGGGCGGAACGCCACGGCATTGCCGATCAGGCCTTCGAGGGTGCTGGGCGCGTAATCCGTGGCGGGGCGATCGAGGGGGATGAATTCGCTGACGCGTTCTGTCTCGAAGCGTGGGTCGTTGACCAGGCCGCGCAGCCGCGCTTCGGCGTTGCGCACGGCGCTGCGGGCGCGCACCAGATCGGCCTCACGCACGGTGAGTGCGGCGCGGGCGCGGGCGGAGAAACCGGTATCGGCATCAAGGCCCACGCGGCCTTCGACGCGGCGCACCAGCGGGCGGGTTTGTTCCACCAGGCGCTGGCGTTGCAGGTACTGCGCGCGGGCGAGCCACACGGTCCAATAGGCGCGCGCGATTTCGGTCAGGTGGCCTTCGGATTGGCGGCGGAATTCCGCCAGCGCGGCGCGGCCATCAATGCGCGCCACCTCGTGCAGCGAGCGGTTATAGGCGATGCCGCCTTCGCGCAGGATGGGCTGCACGATGGTGATGAAGCTGCGCGAGATCGCCTGGTTCTGCGGATTGAAGAAAGTGGAGTTGGTGGAGAGTGCGGTGAAGCGCTGCCCGATCGCGATATCGCCGCCCGTTGGCAGGCGTTGGCGCAGGCCGAATTCGATGGTGCGTTCGCGTTGCAGCAGGCGCTGCATGCCGCCTGTTTGCGCGATGTTCTGCGTGGGGTCGTTGACGTCCGAATAGCGGCCTTCTGCATAGGCGCGCGGCACGTAGCGGCCGGCCACTTCGCGCGCGGTGGTTTCGCGGATCGCGGGCAGGTCGCCGAAGACGCGCATCTGCTGGCTGTTCACCAGCGCGCTGTCATACATGAAGGCGAGTGTGGCCGGCAGCGCGCGGCTGCCGCTTTCGAGCGAACGCTCGACCGGGGCCATCCACCAGGGGCGAAAGGCGCGCACGGCCTGGCGTTCGCCGCCCGAGGGCTCGGCGGCTTCGTTGGTGCGGCGGTGCAGGCGCGCCACTTCGTCGCGGATCTGCGCGCGGAAGCGGGCGTCGATCGCGTCCACCTGGGTGATGGAATTGACGAAGCGGTCGGTGCCCCAGTTCTGCGCGCCGGCGGTGCCGGGCAGCAGCAGGACAGTGGCGAGGAGTGCGGCGCGGAGCGTCAAGCGAGGCCTCATCGGTTGGAAGAGCTGGGCGCCGCGCCGCCGCCGAGGAACTGCCCGGCGAAGCGGTTATAGGCGAAGGAGAGCGGGTTCGAGAGCGCGTCGATGCCGCGCGACATGCTGCTGCCGGCAAGCCCCGCGATGGCGCCCGCGATGGTGATCGCATCATTGGCAAACAGGCCAGGATTGATCGCATCCGAATAGTAGAGGCGTGTGTTGAGCGGCAGCATGTCGTACGGCCCAAGGCCATCGCGTTCGACTTGGATCAGCGCGGTATAGGGGCGGTCATTCAGGTCTTCCTGCAGGCGGATTTCGCGCCCGTACCAGGGTGGGATCAGCGACTGGCCGACATCGCGGAACAGCTGCGTGCCGGCGGTGTATTCCTCGACGCGCGGCAGATCCCCCGGATAGCCGCGGGAGGCGGAGAACAGCGCCACCCAGGAACCGCCGCCATCGACAAGCGTGGTGATGGAATTGATCTCGCGCCCGGCGAAATCGCGCAGCGAAATCGTCAGCGAACTGCCGGGGTCGGCCGCGCCCGCATAGGCGGGTTCGAAATTCGGCAGGCGGAAGATGCGTTCTGTGCGTTCCAAGCGGCCGGCGGCGTCATCCAGGCTGGTGCTGAAGGGCGGCGCCGGCGGCGGGCGGCCGGAAATCGCGATGATGGAGGCCTGCGAATTCGCCGCCAGCAGATCCTGCGATGTGGTGGGGCGCAGCGGGTCGGCACCCAGCGGATTGCCAGGCGCGCTGTCGGCCAGCACGGAGACGCTGTTGGGCAGGCGGCCATCGCCCTGCGTGTTCAGCACCGTCGCGCGATAGGTTATGGTCAGTGTCTCGTTCTGCAGCAGCACGGGCGTGGTGATGGCGAAGCCGCCGCCGCCAGCCACGATCACGCTGCCGCCCGATGCGCCGGCCACGCTGATGCTGCCCGGGATCACCGAGAGGAAGCCGGGCAGCCCCGCATCCGTCACCAGCACGTCATAGGCGGGCGCGGTGGAATTGCCGGTGTGGGAGAGCGTGATGGTGTACGGCGCGCTCTCGCCCAGGATGACGAATTGCGCGCCGGCGGTCTTGGTGATGGCCAGGTCGGGGCGGATGATTTCCACCGTCGCGCTGGCGGGGCCTACGAAGGTGCTGCCGGTCGGGAAGATGGCTTCCAGCGTGGCGTTGTTGGTGTGCTGGCTGCCAGGGGCGAGGCCGGGCAGGGCGCGCGCCAGCACTTCCAGCGTGATGGTGTCGGCTGCCGTCTGCGCGTTGTTGTCGGCCAGGCTGGTGACCCGGCCGATGTCGAAAACGATGACGCCGCCGGTCAGCACCCCGGCGCTGCCGGTGCTGATGCCGCTGACCTTGCTGCCGATCGCGACGACACTGCTGCCGATGTACTGGAAGCCGGCGGGGAGCGTGTCGCGCAGGATGGCGGTGGTGTCGCCTTCCTGCAGCGATACGGTCAGGCGCCAGGCGATGGTCGCGCCGATCGGCGCGTCGCGGATGGCGGGGTTGAATTCATCGCTGGTCACGCCCGGGGCCGCGACATCGAAGGTGGTCTTGGCGAGCGATGGCAGCTTGGTCGGGATGGTGATGATGTTGCTGGCTTCGGTCAGCGTGAATTCATCCGGGTTCACGCCGGGTGCGCTGGTCCAGGTGACATCGCCGCGGTTTTCGACGACCGGGCCGTTCAGCGTGTTCGGGCCGGTGATGGCGCGGAAGGACAGCACCGCGATGCTGCCCGGATCGAGGCGCGGGATCAGCACGGCGACATTCGGGTCATTCAGCGTGCCGCCACTGAGAATGGTGGCGCCGATGGCCGGCGCGCCATCGATGCTGATGGCGACCGTGCCCGAGGCGCGCAGCGCGGAGATGGCGAAGGGATCGCGGATCTGCACATCGAAAGCAACGGCGCTCGATGGATTGTTGACCCGCAGCGTGTAGTCCACCGGGTCATTGCCATCGAGCGGGCCGAGGGTGCTCGTGGCCTTGCTGATATCGAGGTCGGGGCGCACCACATCGGCTGTGACGGCGGCGGTCTCGGTGCCGGCCTCACCACGGATGACATAGTCAGCGCGCGCGCCTTGCACCAGCGCGGAGGCGCCGGCTGCGGCATCGGCGCGCAGACGGCCCACCACTTCCACGACGATCTGGTCGGCAGCACTGGCCAGTGCGAGGCCATTGGCCCCAGTGACAGTCCCGAAATCGAAGCGCAGCACGCCGCCGGTCAGCGTGCCGGCCGCACCCACCGCGAGCGCGCTGCCGGAGAGATCCCCGCCTATCGAGACAACGCGCGAGGAGACCAGATTGAGCAAGCCGCCAGCCATGTCGTCGCTGATGACGAGCGCCTGGTTGGCGCCAGGCGGCAGTGTGAGCGTGATGCGATAGGTGACCTCTTCGCCGGGCTGGATATCGCGTTGCGTGGGGTTGAAGGCAGCGCTGTCACCGGGGTCGGTGGTCGCGACGATATTGCTGGTGATGAGCGATTTCGCGAGCGTCGGGTTCACCGGCACAGTGTTGTCGGCGGTCGTGGTATCGGCCAGGCCACCGGGGCCTGGGTTGCTGTCATAGGTGA
>JAAFHD010000273.1 GCA_013298245.1 Alphaproteobacteria bacterium | reverse complement strand
AGGCGGTCAGCGCATAGCCAGGCAGCGCGCTGGACAGCGGCGGCAGGCCGGGTAGTAGCGTGGAGGCATTCGCGCTGGACAACGCCAGCAGCCGTACGCGACCGTTGCGCGCGAGCGGCGCCAGCATGGTCGGACTGTCGATCGTGACCTGCATGCGGCCGGCGACCAGGTCCTGCACCGCGTTCGCGGCGGTGCGATAGGGCACGATGGTGAAGGAGGTGCCCGACAGCTGCTTCAGCAACTCGCCGGCCAGGTGGTTGGTAGCGCCAGGGTTGGCGGCGCCGTAGTTCGCGGCCTCGCCCTGCGCGCGTAGCCAGGTGAGCAGCCCGGCCACATCCTGCGCCGGCACGGCCGGGTGCACCGCGACCACGAAGGGCTGCGCGCCCACGCCCACCAATGGCACGAAATCCTGCACCGGATCATGCGGAAAGTTTGGATAGACCGCGCGCATCACGGGATGGTTGTTGGTGCCGATGAAGACCGTGCTGCCGTCATTGGGCGCGCGATGGAAGGCGGCCGCGCCCACCGTGCTGCCGGCGCCGACGATGTTTTCGGGGATGATGGTGCGGCCGAGCAATGGCTGCATCGCCTCGGCCAGAATGCGGCCGACCACATCGGTCACGCCGCCGACGCCGACCGGGATGATCAGCCGCAGCGGGCGGCGATCCTGCGCGAGAGCAGGCAGGGCAAGAAAGGGCAGGGCGCGGCGGGCGATTTGCATCGAGGCCTCCTTGTGGTGGCGATGCGCAGATGGTGCAGTGGCGCGAACCACGAGGGAAGCGCCGATGCGACCGATCCGCCTGCAGGAAACCTTTCGCGCCGTCTTCTATGTGCCCTTCTATGCGGCATTGGCGCGCGGGGATTACGCAGCCGAGGGCGTGGATGTGACGCTGCTGGAGGGGGGGGAGCCGGCGCGCGCGAAGGATGCCGTGCTGGAAGGTCGTGCGGAAATCGCCTGGGGTGGGCCGATGCGGTTGATGCTGGCGCATGACGCGGATGCGGCTTGTCCGCTGCGGAATTTTGGTGCGGCGGTGCTGGGTGATCCGTTCTTTCTCGTGGGCCGTGCGCCGCGGCTGGGGTTTCGTTTGCGCGATCTGGCGGGGTTGCGCTTCGCCAGTGTTGCGGAAGTGCCTACGCCGTGGTGGGCCTTGCAGGAGGATATCCGGCAGGATGGCATTGATCCCGGCGCGCTGAATCGCGACGCGACGCATACGATGGCGGAAAATTCGGCGGCATTGCTGCGCGGCGATGTGGATGTGATCCAGGTCTTCGAGCCGTTCGTGACGTGGCTGGAAGATGCGGGTTGCGCGGTGTGGCATGCGGCGGCGACGCGCGGCGCGACGGCCTACACCACCTTCATGAGCACCACCGCGAATCTGCGCGAATACGCGCCGGAATTCCGCGCCATGCTGCGCGGGTTGGCGCGCGCGCTGGATTGGCTGCACGCGACACCGGATGCGGAGGTCGGGCGCGTGGTCGCTCCGCTATTCCCTGACCTGGACGCGGCGCTGATCGCGCGCTGCATCGCGCGGTATCGCCCGCTCGGCATCTGGCCACGCACGCCGCTGTTTCCGCCCGAACCCTGGGAGCGCCTGGAACACGCCATGTTCACCGCCGGCGCCATCCGGCGTAAACCGGGCCACGCCGCATGCGTGGACAACACGCTGCTGGATTGATTGGGGAACGCCATGCCACGCACGATGTTCGACAAGATCTGGGACCAGCATGTCGTCACGGAATTGGGTGATGGCTGGTCGCTGCTCTATCTGGATCGCATTCTGATCCATGACCTGTCCGGCGGTCGCGCGATCCGCGAGATCACCGAAGCCGGTCACAGTGTTGCTGAACCGCGAAAAGTGTTTGCCGTGCCGGATCACGCGGTGTCGTCCGCGCCCGGGCGCAGTGCGGCCACCTTCAAGACAGGCGAGGCGCTTGAGAAATCCCTGCGCGAATATTCTGCAAAGGCGGGCGTGCATTATTTCGGCCTGGGCGCGCGCGGGCACGGCATCGTGCATGTGATGGCGCCGGAACTGGCGATCGTGCTGCCCGGTGTGACGCTGGCCTGCGGCGACAGCCACACCTGCACCAATGGTGGCGTGGGCGCGATGGCGTTTGGCATTGGCGCCAGCGAATTGGGGCACGCGCTGGCCACGCAAACACTGCCGCAGCGCAAGCCAAAGCGCATGCGCATCCGCTATGAAGGCGTGCGCGGCGCGGGTGTCACGGCGAAGGACATGATCCTGGCCGCGATCGGGCGTTTCGGCACTGCCGCCGGCACGGGATACGCGATCGAATATGCCGGCAGCGCGGTGCGCGCGCTGTCGCTGGAGCAGCGGCTGACGCTGTGCAACCTGTCGATCGAGATGGGTGCCAAGGTCGGCATGGTCGCACCTGATGACGTGACCTTCGCCTATCTGGAAGGCCGCGATTTCGCGCCGAAGGGACGTGCCTGGGAAGCGGCGCTGGCCGATTGGCGCGCATTGCCCAGCGACGATGATGCGGTCTTCGACACGGACCACGTGATCGACATGGCGGACGTCGCGCCGCAGATCACATGGGGCACCAGCCCGGAGCATGTCGCACCCATCACCGGCCGCGTGCCTGACAATGCGGATGCGGCGGCTTTGGAATACATTGGTCTGCGCGCGGGGCAGGCCTTGGCGGGCACCAAGGTGGATTGGGTTTTCATCGGGTCGTGCACCAATTCGCGCCTGTCGGATTTGCGCGATGCCGCTGCCGTCCTGCGCGGCCGGCGCGTGGCGCCGCATGTGACCGCCTGGGTGGTGCCGGGGTCCGAGATCGTGAAGCAGCAGGCGGAAAGCGAAGGCCTGCATCGCGCCTTCCTGGATGCCGGCTTCGAATGGCGTGAGCCTGGCTGCGCGCTGTGTGTGGCGGCCAATGGCGAAAGCGTGCCGGCTGGCGCGCGTTGTGTGTCCACCAGCAATCGCAATTTCGTCGGCCGCCAGGGCACTGGCGCGCGCACGCATCTGGCCAGTCCCGCGATGGCCGCCGCCGCCGCGTTGGCCGGCGAGATGGTGGATGTCAGGAGGTTCTGATGGACGCGTTCAAGACAGTCACCTCGGTCGCGATTCCGCTGATGCGCGCGAATGTGGATACGGATGTGATCATCCCCATCCAGCGGCTGCTGGGCGGCACGCGGCAGGGGCTTGGGCCTTACGCGTTTGAACGCATGCGCGCCGACCCTGAATTCCTTTTGAACCGGGCAGAATACAAGGATGGCGCGATCATGCTGGCGGCCGAGAATTTCGGCTGTGGCTCCTCGCGCGAGGGCGCGGTCTGGGCGCTGATGGGCATGGGCGTGCGCTGCGTCATTGCGCCATCCTTCGGCGACATCTTCTTCGCCAACTGCTTCCAGAACGGGTTGCTGCCTGTGCGGCTGCCGATTGAAGACGTGCGTCGGATCGCCGCGGAAACCGAGGCAGCACCTGGCAATGCGCGCACCACTGTCGATCTGGAACGCATGGTGGTGGTGACGCCGACGGGTGCTGAAATCCCCTTCACCACCGACCCGCGCAAGCGCGACGCGATGCTGCACGGCCTTGACGATATCAGCCTGACCAAGCGCCACGCCGATGCCATCGCCACCTGGCGCGCGCGCGATGCCACGGCGCGTGCCTGGGCCTGGGATAGCGTCAGGTGACGGGACGGCCGGTCACGCCGCGATAGCGTTCGCGCCAGCGCGGCAGTACCTCGGGGTTGATGATGCGCGGCGGCGTGCGCCCGGCCGCGACATCGCTGAAAGCCAGTGCTGCGATGCGTGTGATATTGGCGCGCGATTGCAGCGTGACGCCGGCCGTGTGCTGGCTGGCGATGACGCGCGGATGGTGCAGCAGCGGGTGATCCACGGGCGGCGGTTCCTGCGCCCAGACATCAAGGCCGGCGCCAGCGACATGGCCTTCTGCCAGTGCTTCCAGCAGCGCGTCCTCGTCATGGATGGACCCGCGCGCGGTGGTGACGAAGACCACACCCGGCTTCATCGCAGCGAAGGCATCCGCGCCAATCATGCCGCGGGTTTCCGGCGTCAGCGGGCAATGGATGCTGACAACATCGGCGTCCATCAGCAGCTGCGCCAGCGACACTTTCTCGATGCCGCGCGCGGCCAGCACGGCGCTGTCCACATAAGGATCCACCGCGATGACGCGGCAGGAAAATGCCAGCTGCAGAATCTCCGCCACGCGCTGGCCGACATTGCCGCAACCTACCAGGCCCACCGTCATGCCCTTGATGTCGCGGCCGATCAGCGCCGCACGATCCGCCGCCGTCCCGGCCTTCATCGCTGCATGCGCGTCGGGCATACGCTTGAGGCACGCCAGCATCATGCCGACTGCGTGTTCGGCCACACCTTCCGCATTGCCGCCGGCTTGGTTCAGCAGCAGCACGCCGGCATCCGAACAGGCGCGTGGGTCGCAGGTGTCATAGCCTGCGCCATAGCTGGCCGCGACCAGCAGGTCGGGCAACTGCGCCAGCAACTCGGCATGCACGTGCAGTTCGCGCGGCAATTCATCGCGGGCGGCCATCACGTAGTAAGCTTGGCAGGTGCGCAGCTGCGCGATGGTCTCGGCCACCGGCCGGTCCATCGGAATCTTCAGGATTTCCAGATGCGGGTCCAGTGCGGCTGTCGCCAGGAAATTGGGATGCGGCACCCAGCCGACATAGCCCACACGAAAACGGTTCTTCACGCGATGACGGTCCTCATAGCCGGTCACTTTTTCCTGACCTCGACACTGGGTCAAGCCCGGATGGCGACCGCTCCCTTCATCAGCGTGCGCGCGGTGCGGAAGACGGCGGCGCTGTCGGCGTGCCAGCCGCTGTTGTCCTGCCGCACATCGGCGCCTACGGCGATGACGCCAGAGGGTTGGGCGACGCGGATCTCGGCGGCACCCGTCCGGCAGAAGGCATGCGGCAGGCTGCCGAACACGCGGCATGCGGTGGCTAGTGCCAGCGCGCCAGTCAGCGGCACGGCGCGGTGCACGCGCTCCATCGACAGCATCCGCACCTGAATATCCTGTGCCGCCGCAAGCAGCACGGAACCATCCAGCAGGCGCGCATCGGCGGGCAGCGAGACGATCGCGATTCGCGGTGCGGCGAGGCCGACGGCATCGGGTGTCGCGGCCAGGCCCATCCGCACGCCGGCGATGCGCCGCAATTCATCCAGGCGCGCCATCATGCCGGGAATTGCCTCGATCTGGTCGGGGCTTTCGGTACCGATGAGGCCGAGATCGGCGGCGCCAAAAAATACCGCCGGGTTGGCAGCGTCGATCATCGTGCAGGGCATGCCCTCAATGATATCGGTCACGTTGCCGGTGGGCAGCAGCGCCGCGCATTGCGTGGCACCTGGCGCCATGAAGTCCAGGCGGATGCGCGCGCCGGTGCCCGCCACGCCGGCTATGGTGGTGTCACCCCGCACTTCCGCGCGGCCGT
>JAAFHD010000272.1 GCA_013298245.1 Alphaproteobacteria bacterium | reverse complement strand
GCTCCGTTGCCGCCACCGGCGTTTGCGCACCATAGACTTCGGGCATCAGCCCCAGATCATGCCGCACCAGGCCCGGCACCTCGTGCAACCTGGCCTCATGCCCGCCATCCGGGTGCAGCACATGCTCCACCCAGCCCAGCGGTTTTTCGCCCAACGGCACCTGCCACGCATCGCCCAGAACAAAACCCGTGGACGGCGCCCAGCACTGCGCGATGCCATCCGCCACCCGGTTGCGCCACATGTGCAAATGCCCCGACAACACCAGCGCCGGCCGCCCCAACGCCAACAGGCGCGCGCGCGGCGCGGGCAGCACAGGCCAATAATTCACCGCCGTATCGGCCAGGGATTCCTCCGCCAACGGCTTGTGCTGCACCAACGCAATCCGCCGCGCGCCAGCATCACGAAAGGCGCGCGCCAGCGCCTCCCACTGCGCCGGATCGGCGATCAGCGACTGCGTATCCAGCCCAATCAACCGCCAGCCCGGCACATCCTCAACCCAGGTCGCCGGGCCGAACAGCGCCTCCCAACGCGCCGCACGCGCGGGCGTCCAGGGCTGCCGCCCCGCCTCATCGCCCACATCATGGTTGCCGGGAATGGCGCGCCACGGTACGCCAATCGCCGCATGCGCCGCATGCGCATGCGCAAGGTCGTCGTCACTATCCGCGCCATCCAGCGACAAGTCGCCGGTGGCCAGCATCAGGTCCGGCTTCGCGGCGCGCACCGCCTCGGCAACGCGAGAAAAATTGGCGGCGAAATAAGGCCTCGCCGCCGAGAGATGCGCGTCACTGACCTGCGCGATCCGCAGCATCAGCCGCGCGGCCGCGGCAGCAGGCGACGCACTTCCGTCGCCATATCGGCCAGCACCGCTTCCGGCGTCGCGCGGCCTTCGATGATGCGCGCCTGTTGATCCACCATGGTCTGCGTCACCCGCACGCTGTTGGCCCCGGGGAAGGCATACCACGGAATCATCAGCTGCGCCTGGCGCGTCGCGGCCTGGAACAACGGATTGGCGCGATAGAATTCCGCCAGCCACCGCGGCTCATCAATCGCCAGCTGGTTGGTCGGCACATAACCGGTGTTCTGCACCATCAGCGTCGTGCCCTCGACGCTGGTGGAAAAGCGCAGGAATTTCCACGCCGCCTCGCGCTTCGCCTCATCGCGGCTGGTCAGCATGCCGGCGGCACCGCCGGTCGGCAGGCGGCCGCGCACGGGGTCGATCACCGGCATCACCGTGGTGCGCAATTCGAAGTTGCGACCCACCTGCTGGATGGTCCCGCGCAGCACCGCGGTGGACCAGAAGAACATCCCCAGACGCCCGGCGGCGAAGGCCTGTTGCGCGGCCTCCCGCGTCAGGTTCGGCATGCCGCCTTCGCGCACCATGCGGTCCAGCATGCGCAGCGCGCCCAGGCCCTCGGGGCCGGCGAAGGCGATGTCGCGTTCATCCTCGCTCAGCATCCGCCCGCCATGGCCGAACAGCAGCGCGGAGAACATCCAGTCATCGCCAGGCCAGGCGTACCACATGCCCTCGGTGCCACCGCCGAGTGCACGAATGCGCTGCGACAGCTGCATGATGCCGGGCCAGTCGGTCGGCATCGCATCGGGGTTGCCACCGGCACGCCGCACCAGATCCGCGTTGAAGAAATTGATCGGGTTGGACGCCGCATAAGCCAGCCCCGCCTGCATGCCACCGAAATGCGCGAGGCTCAGGATGGCGGGCGAATAGCCATGGCGCGCCGGGTCGCCCTCACGCGCCAGGAACGGCGCCAGGTCATGCGCGACGCCGCGTTCAGCGAACAAGCGCAACCGGTTGAAGCCCTGGTAGGACAGGTCCACCTGCATCTGTGTGGCGGCCTGGCGCAGGATCAGCTGCATGCCTTCTTCGTAGTTCGGCGTGGTCACCCAGTTGATGCGGATATTCGGTTCGCGGCGCGCGAATTCGGCGGCGATCGCGTCGTAGCTTTCCTTGAAGATGAAGGGCTGCGCGTAGTGGATGGTGATGTCCGTGGTGCCCTGCGCGCGCAGCACATGCGGCGCGAAAAGTGCCGCGGTGGTGCCAGTGGCCAGCGTTCTGCGTTGCAGTGTCATGGGTCTCATCCTTTTAAGCCGGTGGTGGAAATCCCCTCCACGAAGCGCCGCTGCGCCAGGAGGAAAGCGAGCACGAGGGGGGCCGTCATCAGCACGCAGGCAGCCATCAGCGCGGCGAAATCATCGCCCGCTTCCTCGGTGCGGAAATGCATCACACCCAGTGCCGGTGTGGCGCGGTCCTGGCCCGTCACCACGATCAGCGGCCAGAACAGATCGTTCCAATGCGCGACGACGGAAAAGATCGCGAAGGCCGTCGCCGCCGGCCATGCATTGGGCAGCGCGACACGCCACACGATCGCGGCCTCGCCCATGCCATCCAGCCGCGCGGCGTGGATCAATTCATCGGGCAGCGATTTGAAGAATTGCCGGAACAGGAAGATCGCGAAAACGCTGATCGTCGATGGAATGATCAGCGCCGCAAAGGTGTTCAGCATCCCTGCCGCGGACAGCGCCACATAGAGCGGCAGCGCCGGCACATGGGGCGGCACCAGCAGCCCCAGCATCACCGCGCCAAAGACGAATTCCCGCCCCGCGAAGCGCAGCTTGGCCAGCGCATAGCCCGCCGGAATCGCAAACAGCAGCTGGAAGAACAGGATGCCGCCACACATCACCACCCCGTTCCACAGGTATTGCGCAACCGGCACTTCGCGCAGCACGCGGCCGTAATTCTGCACGGCGGCGAAGTGTTCCGGGATCAGCGCCATATGGTTGCGGAACAGCTCATCGGTCGGCTTCAGGCTGGCCGAGACCATCCAGATGTATGGCACCATGAACAGCAGCGCGAGCGCGGTCAGCACGATCAGGCGGGCGGCGTTACCCATAATGCACCCGCCGATCCAGGATCCGCGTCTGCACCAGCATCAGCCCCAGCACGATCACCAGAAACACCAGCGTGATCGCCGCCGAATACCCCAGCCGCAGGAAGGTGAAGCCCTCGGTGTACATCGTATACAACAGCACCTCGGAGGCCTTGTTCGGCCCGCCCCGCGTCAGCACCGCCACCGTGTCAAACACGCGCACCGAACGGATCAGGCTGATCACCACGACGAACAAAGCGGTCGGCCCCAGCAACGGCCAGGTCACCAGCCGAAACCGGTCCCAGGCCGCGCGCGCGCCATCCACCGCGGCCGCCTCGCGCAACTCGCGCGGGATGGCGGTGAGGCCCGCCATGAACAGCACCATGTTGAAGCCGATGCTCTCCCAGATGCCGATCGCCGCCAGCGACAGCAGCACCGTATCCGACGACGACAACCAGGCCGGCCCCGCGATACCAACCGCGCGCAGCACCGCATTCACCGGCCCGATCGTCGGGTGCAGCAGGTATTGCCAGGCCGCCGCCATCGCCACCGTCAGCGACACCACCGGCAGGAAGAAGATGGCGCGGAAGATCGTGCGCCCGCGCGCAGCCCCTTCGATCAGCAGCGCCAACCCCAGCCCACCCGCGACCGACACCGGTGCGACGATCGCCACATAGACCAGCGTGTTGACGAAGGAGGTGCGAAAACCGCGATCGGTCCACATCTCCCGGAAATTGTCCAAGCCGATCCAGTGCGGCGGCCAGACACCCAGTTCATAATCGGAAAAAGCCAGCGCAATGGCGGCCAAAGTCGGCGCCAGCAACAACAACAAAAACGCCAGCGCGGCCGGCAGCGTCAGCATCCATGCGGCCAGTGCCTCGCCTCTACGCATGCGCCGGTTCCACGGCCGCGACACGCGCGCCATCCGCGCCAAACACCAGCGCCCGCGCCGGATCAAACCCAATGGGCAGCACATCCCCGACCGCGATGCGCGCATCAGGCTCCGCGCGCAGCAGCACCGCGTGGTCATCCAGCCGCGCATGCACCAGCAAGCCATCGCCCAGAAATTCGGTGTGCTCCACGCGCGCCGGCCAGCCGCCCGCGCCGATGCGCCAGGCCTCGGGGCGCACACCCAGCGTCAGCGGCCCACGCGCCGCTGTGGCCAGGCCCGTCGCGCGGCCGGCCAGCTGCACCCAGCCATCATCACGTGCCTCCGCCGGCAACAGGTTGATCGCCGGGCTGCCGATGAAGCGCGCGACATCCAGGTTCGCCGGCCGGTCATAGACATCCGCCGGTGCGGCGCATTGCAGCAGCCGCCCGCCCAGCATCACCGCAACACGGTCGGCCATGGTCAGCGCCTCGGACTGGTCATGCGTCACGTAGAGGCTGGCGGCGCCCACGCGCCGATGGATATCCACGATCTCGCGCCGCGTGGTGACACGCAGCGCGGCATCCAGGTTCGACAGCGGTTCATCCAGCAAAAACACATGCGGCGCGCGCACCACCGCGCGCGCCAAGGCCACGCGCTGCCGCTGCCCGCCCGAGAGCTGCGCCGGCCTGCGATCCAGCAACGGCGCCAGCCCCAGCGGCTCCGCGATGCGCTCCACATCGGCTGCAATCGCGCGCCGCGCGGCACCCGCAAAACCGCCCAGAAACGGCAGCCGCTGCCACGCCGAAAGCCTGCGCATCACCAGCGGCACGGCAATATTCTGCCGCACCGTCAGATGCGGATAGAGCGCGTAATTCTGGAACACCATCGCGACATCGCGCGCGCCCGGATGCGCACGCGTCACATCCCGATCATTGATGATGACGCGCCCCGCATCCGGCGCATCGATGCCCGCGATGATGCGCATCAGCGTGGATTTGCCGCAGCCCGATGGCCCCAGCAGCGCCACGAATTCCCCAGGGCGCACGGAGAGCGAAACGCCATGCAGCACCTGCGTGGCACCAAAGGCCTTGCGCACGGAATCGATGACCAGTCCGCTCACGCCTCACCCCGCCCACAGCGGCCGGGGAGTTAGCCGCGCCGGGTGGCGCCTGCGTGACGGGCGCGCGAAGCTTTAGTGACGGCGCGCGGCATCCGCAGCCGGAAACACCAGGCATGTCGTGGTGCCATGCGCCAACAACCGCCCGTTCGCATCCAGCAACCGCCCCTGCGCGGTCGCAATGCGCCGGCCCGAGGCAATCACCTCCCCGCGCGCGGTGACAATGCCGGTCGCCACCGTGATCGGCCGCACATAGGTGATGGCCAGATCCACCGTTGTATACAATGTCCCAGCGCCCAGCGTGGTATGCACAGCACATCCCATCGCCGAATCCAACAGCGTCGCGGCAAACCCACCATGCACCGTGCCCAGCGGGTTGTAGTGCCTGGCCTCCGGCACGCCCTCGAACACCACCAGGCCCTCGGCCACCTCGCGCCCGCGCATGCCGAACAGTTCGGCGATCGGCGCCCCCGGCAGCCGCCCTTCCAGCATGCCGCGGATCAATTCCAGCCCTGACAGGCTTTCCGGCGCTTCGGTCATCGGCACCCCTCCAAGTGGGTTTCAATACCGAACCCTTCAAGCAAAGTCAGTTCCGAATTGCA
>JAAFHD010000271.1 GCA_013298245.1 Alphaproteobacteria bacterium | reverse complement strand
GTCGAGGGCGGTGGAGCAGGCAAACCAGTAACGGTGGAGCTTGATCCAGCGGAAGCCGAGGGATGCCAGTTCGGGGTAGGGCGTGGGAGCGCTGCGCCATCGGGTGCGCGGGTCGTCGGCAGCGGTGAGGGCGGCAGCGACGCTGCCGGTTAGCCGGGCGGTGGCGTCGGGGCGGTGCTGGCGGAGATAGTGGGCGGAGAGTTCGCGGATGTCGCGCGAGGCATCACGCGCGAGGCGGGCCATTTTGGGCTGCTGTGTATTCGTCGAGCATGGACTGCAATTCGGCGAGCATCTCTTCGCCGGAGATGGTGCGGCCGGCTTTCACATCCTCGGCCGAGCGGGCGAGGGAGGCGCGGATGGCGGCGAGTTCGGCGTCGCGGTCGGGGGTGCGTTTGGGGGCGGGGCGGGCGCCCATGGGTGGGATCTCCTGGTGGGGAGAGGGTAGCATGGGGTGGGTGGGGGTGTCAGTGGGGTTTGTGGCGGCGGTCGAGTTCGGCTTGGGCTTCGGGGACGGTGAGGAGCTTGGCTTCACGGTCGTAGATAGTTTGTCGATCGTCAAGGTTAATGCGGAGAGCAGTTAGGTCGGCGAGTGGAGCGACATTACGAATGTTGGTGTAAGACAAATCAAGGCGTTCTAGTGATTTAAGCCCTATAAGGGGCGTGACGTCAAAGACGCCAGAGCTCCTGAGATATAGAGTCTTTAGGGCAATCAAGGTCTTTAGAGGATTGATATTTTTCAGCCTCCACCCACTTAAGCTAAGATGTTGCAACTTAGTAAGATTGGAAAGCGGCCTAATGTCGCTAACCACAGTGCCGACAAGGTACAGTTCCTGTAACTCTGACAGGCTAGCAAGCGGCGCGACATCATCGACAGATGTTCTCGCTAGACTCAGCGTTCGTAGCGCGGCGAGGTTTGCAAGGGGACGCACATCGCAGATCCGCGTGTGCATCAAGTCCAGTGCCTCGAGCGCCGTAAGACCAGCGAGCGGTGCGACATCCGTGATCCGCGTATCCCTTAGATCAAGGGATTTCAGCTCAGTCAGCGCCGCGAGCGGCGAGATATCCCTAACTGGCGTCTCGGCCAAAGAAAGGCTTTCCAACGCAGTGAGGTTTTTGAGTGCCGCAATACTGGCAACGCCGGTTCGCTGAAGATCAAGATTTTTCAGCGCGGTCAAACTCATGAGCGGCGTCACATCTCGGATCGGTGTGCCTTCCATATCGAGGCTCTGCAACCCGACTAGACCAGCGAGCGGCGTGACATCGCTCACAGGTGTCCCAATCAGAGACAAATCCCGTATGTGTGGCACCCATTCATCCGGCGGTGGCTGGCCGGTCAGGACCAAGCGCTCGACCTGACTCATATCAAACTTAGGAGGTGGTGCGGGCAGTCTTGCCTCAGCCCAACGTACGCCCCGCAGGCTTGCTTGCCACAGATTCCGTACACAGCTGAGGTCAGCACCTTCCAGATTGGCGCCCTCCAAATCCCAACCAGCCAGATCGGCAGTTCCAAAATCCACACCGGACAGATTGGCCTGCCGTAAATCACGACGAGGATCGAGTTCCGCGATCCGCAGCAGTTCCACGAAATCGGCGCCCCGTGCGGCCAGCAGGCGGCCAAGGCCCTCAACCAGGCGTGCCGGGATCAACATTCTCGCCCTGCCAATGCAGTGTCACGCGTTGCAGGACCACCCGCCCATTGGCGTCCTTCTTGAACAGTCCTTGCTCCAGGTAGCGACTGATAACGCGTTGATGGGTGACGTCATCGGGATCAACCGGCGGTGTGTTGCTACCGCCCGGCGCCGGCAGCAGCACAAAGCAGCCTTCCATCGCCAGCAGCGACAGCGTGATCTGGCCACCTAGCTCGGTACCCGGGCGCAGCCAGGTCAAGTAGCGCCCCTCAAACATCTCACCGTCAAACACAGCGTCGGGCGCAGTGGCGCGCGGGCCGATGACCCGCCATCCATCGGCGATTGCCTTCAGGTGCTGAAGCTGCTGCTCCGTCCGGCCTTCCTTCCAGGCAATCCCGCTGGCCGCGGTCACCAGCAACTCCGCCTCGGTGATGCCGACGGCGATGGGGATACGTGCCGAGTTCTGGTCCGGGTCTTGGCTAAGTGTGACCGCGAGCCGTGCCTCGTTGAGAATCAAATGGCCGCCCAGCGGATAGCCGCCGCGATTATCCCTCTGTTCCAACAAGGGCAGTTCCAAATGCAGTTCGCTGATGCCGCCGCCAGGGAAGCTATCCTGCGCAGCCCAAGGGCTGTTGGGTGACTTACGCAATGCCGTAGCGGGTTCGGGGCGCTCAGATGCGGCGTCGCCCTTGACGGCGTACCATGCTCTGATGAAGTCCTGCCGGTCGCTATGTCTTGGGCCATTCACCGGGCCGAGCAGGACATCAGCCATTGCTTCCATGGCGGCACGCTTCGGGCGATCTTTGCCTTTCAGCCAGCCACGAAGCGCGCTTTCAGAGACGGAGAGCCGCTGCTTGCCGCCTGTCTTTTGGCCTCTCGCTGCCACGGCGGGGTCTGCTTGCATCGCCTCGACAAAATCCGCCCAGAGCCACCCGCCTGATCGTCTACGAAATTGAACATATTCCGCAGCGCAAGCCCCAACCCGGAAATATTCATCCAGCAACCGGCTGAAGTCCGTTGGCATCACCTTCTCCGCACGCATGTCTGGCATGCGATGGTGGTGGCAATGTGAACGCAGCTCAAGCCGCAGTTTCCGCAGTTCGCGCAGCTCTGACGCAGCAATGGCGAGACGAAACTGCGCTCCAACATCGCGAATACTGCGGGTGCATCCGCGGTTTCGCTGTGGCGCAACCTGACTGCCGGGGCCGTCCCGGCGGACAGGGACAACACCATGACCGCAATCATCATCAGCAGCCTGCTCGCCTCGGTGCACCTCATCGAGGCCCGCCGCCGCGCCCGCTGTCGCGAGAACTGGACTATCCCATTGGCCTTGGCGAGCCATCACGCTTGGGCAGCATGCCAAAGCTGTTGGCCCCTGCTGACCTAATCAGCGCTTGCATTTTCAGGCCCAAATTCCTATAACACCCTCGCTGTTTGACATCCGCATCCGTCCCCCTCCCCAGGCGTAACCGCCTGAAAAACCAAGCCCCACCCCGCGCGCCGAATTTGTCGCAAGCTGCTCCATCACCCCGCACAGGGAATTTGTCGCAAGCGTGCATCATGCGCCCCACCACCCCGCGCCACATCACCCAAAACGCCTGGCCCAGCCCCACTCACCTCACCCGCGCCAAGCTCCCCGCCTCCGCCGCCGCCACCATCGCCGCCGCGTCCTCCTCCAGCAACAACCGCTCCGCCACCAGCCGCGCCGCGGCGGCCCGCACCGCCGCCACATAGGCCGCCGCATCCGCAAACCGCTCCGCCAACGGCACCCGCGGATCGGCTGGCAGCCGCGCCACCGGCATCGCCAAGGCCGCCCCCTGGTTGGTGCACAAAGCACCCTCCCCAAACCCCGCCGCCCGCGGGTTGAAGCCCAGATAGCTCGCGCGCGGCGCCTCGATCACCGGCAGACGGATGCCGCCGATCGCATGCCCATCCGCATCCAGTCTTGGCACGAAGAAGCGGTATTCACCCGCCACGCGCGGCGGCATCACCGACATATCCAGCAGCGGCGCCGGCGTCAGTGATGTCGGCCGCACGACCCCCGGAATCGCCGGCCACGCCCCCACCGGCACCAGCGTGCCCGCCGCCAGCGTGGGCGTGCGCGATGCGGGTGGTGCCACATCCTCACGCACCCATGCCTCCAGCGCCACCAGCAAGGCCCGCATCGGCGCGCCGGCCTGCAAGGGGTTGGTCGGCATGGCGCACAACCGCCCCTGCGCGGCCCATGCATCAGCGGCCGCGAAATGCGGATGGCCCGCCATCATATACGCCCGCACATTGGCCGGCAGTTCGATGTGATGCCCCGCCGGATCATGCACGGTCAGGCTGCCGCGGGCACCCCAGAATTCGAATTCACTGTCGGTCTGCATGATGCGCGGGCAGGTGCGGCTGGCCGCGCAACGGCGCAGCAGCCCATCGCGCGCGCCGGTCAGCGGGTCGGTGGTGTCGGCATAGGTGAAGGGGAACTGGTCGGCGGGGAAAAGCCGGTCCGTGTGGTCCGACGGGTTGCGCCCCGGCTGCGCCCAGCGCCCATTGGTATCGGTGCGGCGGGAACCCGCGATATGCGGGATCATCGCGTCATACACCTGCCGCCCGGCGACATCCTGGTTGAAGCCCAGATACAGGAAATCGCGCAGGAAACGCCCCGATTGCGAGACGCCAAACCCAATCGCGCGCGCAGGCGCCCGGCCGGCCAGCGGGTTCGCATCGCCCTCGCCATGCCGCAGCGCTGCCGCCACATCGCGGAACCCAGCAAAGCCCATGCCCAGCACGATCGGGTCGCGCGCGGTGTAGATGACTTCGAAAATCGCGCCGGCATCGAGGCCCGCGGGGCGGGTGATTTCCACGCGGTCTGGGCCGGTGACGCGCAGCGACATATCGGGCCTGGTGGCGCGCGCATCCGTCTGCCGCGCGCGCGCGGTGATGCTGATGGCGTAGGGCTCGGCCAGCGGATAGGTCAGCCGCGCGGCGATGGGGCTGGTCGTGTTGTCGAAGACGAATTCATCGCGCACCTGGCCAGTCACACCGGCCACGCGGGGCGCGCGGATATGCAGCCCGGCCTCGGCGGTGTTGTCGCCCTGCCAGCCCAGCAGCACCAGCGTATGGCCCTGGCGGAACAGCCAGCCATTGCCGGCATCGGTGTCGCGTTCGGTCTGCGCCAGGCGGGCGGCGGCGGTGTCATTGAACAACTGGCCGATCAGCGGGCGGCCGCGATTGACGGCCTCCACGATCATGGTGCCGTTGGCGCGCGCGGCGTCCACGGGGCGCAGGATGTGGATGTCGATCGCCGCCTCCACGCGGCCCTGCGCATTGCGCGGCGCGCGGTCGATATCGGCGATGATGGCGTTGCGTGGGTCGGCGGGGTCCAGCGCGATCACCGCCTGGCCGCGCAGCAATTCATAGGCGCCGGTATTGCCGAAACGCGCGCCGGCAAAAGCAGGTTGCGCGGGCTGCATCTCGAAGCGCGCCACCTGCGCGGCAGCAGGCACGGCAAGCAGCAACAGGCAGAGCAAGATGCGCATGGAAAAATCCTCCCGCATCAGCCTGCGCGCCGGGCGGGGCAGGGCGCAAGGGACTGGCATCTTGCGCCGCGAGGTGTTAAGAACAAAATAAGAACAATGCGACCGATACCCCCCCATATCGCGCAATGCCTGCAACACAGGCCAGGCCGCGCCACCAGGCTGGTCCCGCTCGGGCCGGCTGCGCTGGACGCGCATCTGCAAGGCGGCATCCCGGCCGCTGCGCTGCATGACATGCTGGCCGCGACCGAGGCCGACCTGCCCGCCGCCATCGCCTTCGCCGGCGCCGCCGCCGCGCGCCTGGCGGGCACATGCCCGGTGCTGTGGGTGCGGCAGGACGCGGCGG
>JAAFHD010000270.1 GCA_013298245.1 Alphaproteobacteria bacterium | reverse complement strand
TGCAGGCCGAAGCACACCACATCGCCGCCATAGCGCACGAATTCCAGGTGCATCGGCACCTCGTCGCCGAAGGTCTCCACCATCTGTTCGATCAACGAAAAATGGTTTGGCGGCGGGAACAGCGTTTGCAGATAGGTGTAGGAACGGTCGGTCTTCAGCACCTGTAGGGTCGTGTGATTCCAGCTGTGCTCATACAGCGGCACCGCGGCTTTTTCGGTCTCGCAGCGATAGAGTTCGCGCCCACCCATGCGCGCGCGCATCGGCGCCACCACCTCGATGTATTCGGGGGCGAGCATGCCGAGCACGACATGCATCCCTTCGGGAATCACGCCCTCAAACGCCTTGAAGTGCCGCTGCGGAATCGGTGCTGCCACGACGCAGGCCAGCTTCTTCACCACACCGTCGCTGGCCACCAGCGCTTCGGCGAAACGCGCAGCTTCCAGCAACGACGGAAAAGCCCAGAGCAGGTCCACCCAGTCATGCGCGGGTGCGAGCGGCATTTCCAATTCGGTGATGACGCCGTTGGTGCCATAGGCGTGGTTCACGCGCGCGATGTCGTCGCCGCGCAGCTCCAGCACGCGCGGTTCGGCCTCCATGGTCAGCACGCGCAGGCCGAGCACATTCCCGGCCTCGCGCAGCATGCCATAGGTACAGCTGCCAATGCCCGAGGAACCACCGGCGATGAAGCCGCCGATCGTCGCGGTGCGCTTGGTGCTGGGGTGGAAGCGCAGTTCGCCGCCCACAGCGGCACGGGTGTGGCGGTCGATGTCGATCAGCTTCGCGCCGGCCTGGATGCGCGCCACGCCCGGGCGGCACCACAGCACCTGGTCGAGGCGCGAGAGATCGAGCACCACGCCGCCCTGCAAGGGCATCGCCTGGCCGTAATTGCCGGTGCCGGCGCCGCGTGGCGTGAGCGGGATGTTGCGCGCGAAGCAGGCGCGCATCACCTCGCGCACTTCGTCCTCGTTGCGCGGCATCGCGACGGCGTCGCCAGACGCATTGTTCAGCTGCGCTTTCAGCACTGGCGAATACCAGAAGAAGTCGCGCGACTTCTGGCGCACCAACGCGGCGTCAGTGATCCATTCGATGTGGGGCAGGGCTGCGATCAGCCCCGCGATGTCATGGGTCTGCACGGGTGAAATCCCTCATTTTTCCTGGGTTCAGCAGGCCGAGCGGATCGGCCATGCGCTTGAACCCCAATTGGTCGCCGGGCACGCGGCGATAACCGCTGCCTTCCTCGATCGTGAAGACATGCGGGTTGGCGATGCCGATGCCCAGTGCCTCGAAGGCGGCCATGATTTCGGCCAGTCGCGCCGCGTCGCGCCAGCGAATCACCGGCAGCGCGGACATGGTGATGCGCCCGCCGAAGCGCACGCATTCGGTGTGCATCCACACCTCGTCCGGGAACAGCGCGGTCGCCGCTTCCACCGCTTCCACCGTGCCGTCGAACGGGAAGCGGCATTGCAGGTAGGTGACGCCGCGATCCTGCTTCAGCACCTGCAAGGTCGTGTGGTTCCAACAGTATTCGTAGAAGGGTGTCGCGTGCGGATCGCGTTCGGCGGCGACCGTGTCCTGTTCGGCCACCAGCGCGCCGCCATGCTCGCGCGCCATGTCGCGCAGCGCGACCATGCCGGCCGTCGTCACCATTGCCAGCACCAGCGCAGTGCCCTTCGGCACCGCATCCGCGATGCCCTTGAAGTACGGCACCAGCACCGGCTGGAAGGCCGCGCACATCTTTTTCGCGATACCGTCCGCGTAGGACAGCGCATGCGCGAAACGCACCGCCGCGCCGTATTCCGGAAAGGCCAGCGCCACATCGCGCCAGGCCTGCGCGGGCGCCACCGGCATCCGCACCTGCGTGATGACGCCGGTGGTGCCATAGGTGCGATTCACGGGCGCCGCTTCATCGCCCTCGATATCCAGGATCGCGGGCGGGTCCTGCATGGTGGCCACGCGCAAGCCCAGCAGGTTGCCACGCTCGCGCATCGTGCCATGTGCGATGCCGCCCACACCCGCGCCGCCACCGGCGACGAAGCCGCCGATGGTCGCGCTGCGCTTCGTGCTGGGCCAAAGGCGCAATTCCCAGCCGCGTTCGCGCGCCCATAAATCCAAGTCGATCATGCGCGCGCCGGCCTCGGCTACCAGCACGCCATCGGTCAGCGCGAGGGGCGCTGTCATCGCGGTGGTGTCCAGCACCAGGCCGCCATCCAGCGGCACGCATTGGCCGTAATTGCCCGTCGCTCCGCCGCGCACCGTCACCGGCACGCCGCGCACGCGCGCCGCCGCCAGCGCGCGCAGCACTTCGGCCTCGTTGCGCGGCTGCGCCCAGAGCTCCGCGGAAAGCCCATCCATCCGCGCCTTCAGGATCGGCGAATACCAATAGAAATCACGCGATTTCTGGCGCAGCAGTGCGCGGTCATCGGATAGCGTGATGCCATCCAGCGCCGCCTTCAGTCCGGCGATGTCACGCATCGGGATCGGGCGCGCGCGCCACCCAGCCGGCGGCGTCGAAGCGGCGCACTTCGTCGAGCAACGCAGCGATTTTGCCGGCGGCGAAATCCAGGATCGCATCGCCATCCGCGGCAGTCGCCAGCGACGCATCGCCCGCGGCACCCGCCGCGTTCAAATCCTGCGCCTGCCAGGCCAGCGCCGCGCCGCTCGGTACCAGATGCGGGAATTCGTTTTCTGCCACCATCCAGTTGCTGCGGAAGTTGCGCGCCTTGGCCATATCCACGCGCTCCGGCTGCAGCGCCAGCATCACCGCGGTTTCCATCTGGCCGGCATGGATGCCGTAGCGCGATTCCAAGGGCGCGATCATCCCCGCCGGCATGCCCATGCGCGACCATGACAGCGGCACCACCAGCATGTCGTGCTTGATGCGCAGGCGGCGCGCGACGATCTCCATCACCTGCACCTGGCCGCCATGCGAATTCACCACCACCAGGCGCTTCACGCCGGCGCGCGCCACGCTGTCACCGATCTCGGTCCACATCGCGATGAGGGTTTCCGGCGTGCTGGTCAGCGTGCCGGGAAAGCGCAGGTGTTCGACCGAACAACCGATGGTCTGCGTGGGCAGAACCAGCACCGGAAATTCCGGCGCCAGCTTGCCCAGCACGCGCGCCATGACGCCCTGGTTGATGGTCGCATCCACCGACACGGGCAGATGCGGCCCGTGCTGTTCGATGGAACCCAAGGGCAGCACCGCGACCGTATCGGGCGGCAATGTACGGAAGGCGGGCCAGGGCAGGTCCACCCAGTATCGGGACGGAAGGGTCATGCGCGATTATGCGCGCAGATCGGCGGCCGGCGGAAGGAAGCGTGGGTCGTAAATGTCGGACCACGGCAACGGGCGTTCGATGTTGAAGGCGGCGCGGATCATGTCGATCGTGCTTTGCAGCCGCGCGGTGTCCACCTGGCCGAAGCCGTTGGCGCGCACATGCGGCGTGAAGGTCAGTTGTTCCAGCGCCATACGCAGGCGTTCGGTTTCCAGCGGCAGATCGGTCAGCGGTTCGCGCGCGCGCAGCAGGGTGGCCGCGCCGGTGGGGTCGGCCAGGGTTTCGTATTGCGCGCGCACCATGGCGCGGATCAGGCCGGTCATGCCCGCGGGGTTGGCGTTGGCCCAGCGGCGCGAGGTGATGAGCGACGTGGAAAAGAAATTCGCACCCACATCGCTGTAGCGCATCACCACCTGGTCGGCGTCCGAAATGCCCAGTTGGCGCAGCGAGAAAATGCCCGAGGTGATGAACCCCGTGATCGCCTGCGCCTGGCCGCGCGCCAGCATGGATTCGCGCAGCTGCGGCGTGACCGACAGCCAGCGCACTGAAGCTGCATCAATGCCAGCGGCGCGCGCGAAGGCGGGGAAGAGCTGCCGGCCAGCATCCGAATCAGGTGCTGCGATGGTCTTGCCCACCAGATCCTGCGGTGTGCGCACACCGGCCGCGCGCGTGGACATCACCGCCAGCGCCGTCGCGTCGTAGACGAGGAAAGGCGTGAAGACGTCGGCGTCCGGGCGTTCCAGGCGCAGGCGGATGGTCGGGTTGATGTCGGCCACGCCCACATCATGCGTGCCTTGCAGGATGCGCAGCGGCACATCGCCCGAACCGGTGCCGCGATCCATCGTGACGTTGAGGCCCTCGCGCCGGAAATGGCCGCGTTCCAGCGCCATCAGGAAGGCCGCCTGCGGGCCCTGGAAGGCCCAGTCCAGCGTGAAGCGCACATTGATGAGCGACTGCGCATGCACGGCGGGTGCGGCCAGCATGGGAATGGCAAAAAGGGTGCGGCGATGCATGACGGGGACCTCCGGTTGCGTTGCCGCTTTCTAGCCGTGCGGCGACGGCGGCGCGAGGCATCTTGCCGTGCACGGCACGCCAGCCGCGCGCGGCCTGCCGCAAGCGCTGGCGGCGGCGCGCGGCATTGCCGTTGCTTTGTGCAGCCAGGTGGCGCGGCCTGCGCGCATGACACAGCCATCACGCGCGGCCCGCGCGCACCGCGCTATGATGCGCGAGAGGAGGCCCCGATGCTCGCGACACAAACACCGCTGCTGCGCCATGTCTGGTACCCGTTGATGCCGCTGGCGATGCTGGCCGATGGGCCGAAGCCATTTCGTCTGTTGGGCCATGACCTGGTGTTGTGGGTGGATGGCGATGGCAATCCGTCCGCGCTGGATGATCGCTGCTGTCATCGCACCGCGAAGCTGTCCAAGGGTTTCTATGAGAATGGGCGCCTGGCCTGCGGCTATCACGGCTGGGAATACGACCGCGATGGGCGCGTGGTGCGCATCCCGCAGAACCCGGTGGAACGGCAATCCGGTGGGCGCATGGGCACGCCTGGTTATCGCACCGCCGCGCGGTATGGGTATTTGTGGTGCGCGCTGGCCGAGCCGTTTTCCGATATCCCGGAATTCGAGGAGGAGGCCGAGGGTTTCCGCCGCATCGATGAATTCTACGAGGTGTGGAACTGCGCCGGCCTGCGGGTGATGGAAAACAGTTTCGACAACGCGCATTTCAGCTTCGTGCATCGCGCGTCTTTCGGTGACCAGGGCCACCCGGAACCGGCCAAACTGGAGATCGAGGAATTCCCCGACGGCTTCCTGATGAAGACCGAAGTGCCGGTGAAAAACCCCGAAATCCAGAAGAAGGTTTTGCGCATGGACAGCGACGAGACGGTGCGCCACATGCGCGGCCGCTGGTATCTGCCCTTCCTGCGCAAGCTGCGCATCCGCTACCCCAACGGGCTGTCGCACAGCATCATCACCGCCGCCACGCCGATCGATGACGGCAGCAGTCAGATCGTGCAATTCGTCTATCGGAACGACACCGAGGTGGATGCGAAGGCGGCCGACATCATCGCCTTCGACCGCATGGTCACGAACGAGGATCGCGACATCCTGGAAAGCACCAGCCCCGATGTGCCGCTGGACCAGACGGGGCTGGAATACAACATGGTCTCCGACCGGCCCGGCGTGATGATGCGGCGCATGATGCTGGCGGCGCTGGAACGGCACGGCGC
>JAAFHD010000027.1:9226-17046 GCA_013298245.1 Alphaproteobacteria bacterium | reverse complement strand
TGGTTCGGGTTCATCGCGCGCGTCACATCGGCCTGCGGGATGGCAGGGGCGGTGCGCGTCTGCAGGCCGGGCAGGCCGGCGGGGCGTTCGCGCGGGGCGCCGGCCGTAGGGCGTTCGGCGCCGCCCAAGGGGCTGCTGCTGCCAGCAGGTCCGCCGAAGCCGCCCAACTGGGCCATGGCGGTGGTGGGCAGCAGCATCGCGGCCAGGATCAATCCGTATCGCATATGCGCCTTCTACCTTGCCTCGCGCCGCCAGGCCAGCAGGGCCAGGCCCAACAGCAAAGGCAGCGCGGCCCAGGGCGGCAGCAGGGGTGTCGCGGAAATGCCCATCACCGTGTGGTCCTGGTTGCGGCGCAGGCCGAGCCAGCCATTGGCGCCCCCGCCCGACATCTCGCGCCCTGCGACGACGCGCCGCAAATCCGGCAGCGCGCCTTCACCCAGCCAGCGGATGCCGCCGCCGGTGGCCTGCACAATGGGGGCCAGGCGTTCGGGCACCGCGCGCAGATCGGCCAATTCCGGGGCGTTGGCGGGGTTCGCGGCGGCGAAGGCGATGCGCTGGCCATCGGCCACCTGCCACATGCCCGCGGCCTCGGCCGCGATGTCCAGCATCGCGCGGCCGCCCTCGCCGCGCGTCAGCGGCGCGCGAAACACCGTGCCGTCGGGGCGCGTGATGCCAAGCTCCGGCGGCGCATCGGGCGACAGCGTGCGGCGTTCCACGCGCAGGCGCCCGGCCTCGATGCGCGCGACCAGGTCTTCTTCTTCCAACTCCGGCTCGCGCATCAGCCAATGCGCGGTTCGGCGCAGCAATTCCTGGTGTGGCCCGCCGCCATCATGCCCGCGCGACCAGAGCCAGATATGGTCCGAGAGCATCAGCGCCACGCGCCCCTGGCCCACGCGGTCCAGCACCAGCAGCGGGTTGCCGTCGGGGCTTTCCATCAGGTTGGTGCCGCCGCGTTGTTCGCTGGCCAGCAGCCGGTACCAGCGGCCCCAATTGGGGTTGTGCAGGCCCTCGGTGACCGGGTGGCGGCGGCCCAGTTCGGAGATGACGGGGCGAAAGGCGGCCTCGCGCACGGCGCGCGGTGGCGGCAGCGGACGCGCCGGCAGAATGGTGCCGAGCGGCGTATTGGCTAGGCTTGGCGCGCCCGAGAATTCCGGGCCCACACTGACCAGCAGCGCGCCGCCATTGCGCACATATTCGGCGATGTTGCGCATATAGGCCGGCGGCAGAATGCCGCGATTGGCGAAGCGGTCGAAGACGATCAGGTCGAATTCGCGCAGCTTGACTTGAAAAAGTTCGCGCACCGGGAAGGCGATGAGCGAGAGCTCGTTCAGCGGCGTCAGATCATCCTTTTCGGGCGGGCGCAGGATGGTGAAATGCACCAGGTCGACGCCGGGATCGGCCTTCAGCAGGCGGCGCCAGGTGCGCTCACCCGCATGGGGTTCGCCGCTCACCAGCAGCACGCGCAGCCGGTCGCGCACGCCGTTGATGGTGATGACGGCGCGGTTATTGGCGTCCGACACTTCGTCGGGGCGTGCTTCGGCCTGGAGTTCCACCACCAGCGGACCACCGCGTTCGATCGGGACTTCGATGCGGTGTTCGCGCCCGACCGGCACGGATTCCTCGCGCGCGGCGGCACCGCCGCGGCGGATGGCCAGGCGCGCGCCGCCGGTGGCGGTGGGCGCGCCCAGATCCTCGATGATGACGCGCAATTCCACACTGCGGCCGACGATGCCGAAGCCCGGCGCTTCGATGACGCGCAGGCGGCGGTCCACCTGGCCGGGGCGGCCGGGCAGCAGCGCGTGGAAGGGCGCATCGGCTGGTGCTGCGGCGGGCACGTCATGCACCTGGCCGTCGGTCAGGGCCAGGATTCCGGCCAGGCGCGCGCGCGGGATATCGGCCAGCGCCCGGTCAAGTGCTGCGAAAAGGCGCGTGCCCTGGTTGCCGCCCTCCGGCACCTCGACCACGCGCAGTTCCAGCTGATCCATGCGGCCCAGGCGTTCCTCGATGCGGCGGCGGGCGGTGGCCATGGCCTCGGCGCGGCCGGCGGCGAGGCGGGTGGAATCGGAGGCGTCGATGAGGAGCAGCGCGATGTCGGGGCGGGTTTCGCGGGTTTCGGAAATCAGGCGCGGGTTGGCCAGCGCCAGCAGCAGCGCGGCGAAGGCGGCGGCGCGCCACCACACGCCGCGGGCGCGGCGGAGCAGGGCCGGGATCAGCGCCAGCAATGCGACGGCGGCGACCAATGCCAGCAGCCACACCGGCAGCACGGGCGAGATGTCGATGCGGGTGAAGTCCTGGATCATCGCGCGGCGGACCTATGGATTGGCATCAACGGTTCCTTCCCGCCAACGGACAGCATAACGGACCCGGTGTCGCTGTGTCTGCCATCATGCGCGCATCCGGGCCGCGCCCGGTCCGAATGATAACTTCTCCCAGGCGGCGACCAGCACCATCACCGCAACTGTTGCCCCCGCCAGACCAACCGGCGGCAGCACCATGGCGGCCGGCGTCAGCAGCCCCAACAACCCTAGCCCCGCACGGTGTGACAGCGGCCACCAGCCCAGCGGGATGGCCTTGAAAGCCGCGCAACCGGCCAGGAACAACGCCGGCCCGCCCAGAATCACGGCCGTCTCGTAAAGGGTGCTGCCCTGGCCCAGGGGGTGATGCAGCACCACCTCATCGGCCACGGCCGCCACCAAGATGCCCGCCACGATCGGCAGATGCAGATAGGTGTAGCCGGCGCGGGCCATTCGCCCCGGGTCGCCGCTGCTGGTGATGTGCCGCGTGCCCTGTGCCGCGCCGCGGTCGAAATACAGCCACCACATCGCCAGCGTGCCGGCGAAGCCGGTCAGCAGCGCGGCGACGGTGGGCGCGTCCAGATGCGCCGATGCGGCGAAGGTGGCGCCCGTCATCAGCAGCGTTTCGCCCAGCGCGATGAGGATGAACAGCGCGCAGCGCTCGGCCATGTGCGCACCTTCCACCGTCCAGTCCCCGGTGGTGGAACGCCCGAGGCCGGGCACGCGGAAATACATCGCCGGCGAGGCATATTCGATGCCCACGGCCACCGCCCAGGCGGCAAAGCGCCACCAGCCTTCCAGCACACCGCCCAGCAGCCAGAAGGGTGCGGCGGCAGCCAGCCAGATGATGATCCGCAGGAAATTCAGCCGCAGCGCCTTGTCTTGGCGCATCGCCCAGAGCGTAAAGCCGGTGCGGCCCAGCTGCATGGCCACATAGGCCGCGGCGAACAGAAGGCCCAGTTCGCCGAAGGCTTTGGGGATGGCCGCTGCCATCAGCAGCCCGCCCAGCATCATGGCGAACAGCATGCCGCGCACGGCGGGGCGTTCCGGCTCCAGCCAATTGGTCGCCCACGCGGTATAGACCCAGACCCACCACACCGCCGCCGCCAGTAGAGCGCAACGCAGCGCATTGCCGACCGAAAGGTCAGCCACCAGCGCGTGGCTCAACTGCGTGATGGCGAAGACGAAGACCAGGTCGAAGAACAGCTCCACCATGCCGACCGGGGCGTGGTGCTGGCCGCGGGCGCGCAGCAGCATGCTCATTGCCCCAACCGCTCCAAAATCGCCGGCACATGCACCTGGTCACCCTTGTAGTTGCCGGTCAGCGCGTAGATCACGAGGTTGGTCCCGAACCTATACGCCAACACCCGCTGCCGCGCCCCGCCCGGCACGGCCGCGTGCAAATTCTGCCCGCGCGCATCCACGGCCCAAGCGCCCGCCCAGTCATGCCCACCGATCACCACGGGCGAGACACTGTCATTCGCCCGGTCCTGATCCCGCGCCGCCCAGACCTGCCCGCCGGCGAACCGCCCCGGCAATTCGGGCAGCAAATAAAAGGCGCGGCGCAGCACATGGTCTTCCGGCACCGGCGCCAGCGGCGGGATGGCCAGCCCTTGCGAAATGCGCCGCAACGCCGCGCGCGAGCCGGGTGAAAACCCCTCGCCCGAGCCTTCATCGCGCGTGTCGAACAGGATGATCCCGCCCTGGCGCATGAAGTCGTTCACCGACGCGATCGCGGCTGGCGACAAGGCCGCCGCATCCGGCGGCACCGCCCAATACAGCAGCGGAAACAGCGACAAATCCGTATCGCCCGGCGTGACGCCCACCGGGTCCGCCAGCGTGACCGCGGTGCGCCGGTTCACGAAATCCGACAGGCCCGCGAGACCCTGGCGCTGCAATTCATCCAGCGCCGCATCGCCGCTGATGACGAAGGCCAGGCGTGTCTGATTCGCCGCCTCCGGCACCGGCTGCGCGCCCAGCGGCAGCGCCATCAGCAGCAAGGCGGCAGTGGCCGTGCGCAGCCCCAGCAGCCCGCGCAAGCGCAGCGACACCAGCAAATCCACTGCTAGCAAAATCAGCGCAGCCGCTAGCAGCCAGGGGCCCAGATCCCGCTCCGCCGGCACCGCTTCAATGCGCCCCAGCCGCGCGCCCGGCGGTGGTTCCGCCAGCACCAGCGCCGGCAGCGCCGGCCCCAGATTCAACGCACGCCGGAACGCCGCATCCGCGCCCGGCATGCCATACCAGCCGGGCGGATTGCGCGCGCTGGGCATGGGCGCATCGCCCGTGGGCAGTGCGGTCGCGGCGGGTGTGGGCGGCGCGGCGCGGCCGAAACCGTCCAGGATTTCCAAGGGTGCCAGGGCTGCCTCCGCCTCGCCACCACCCGCGATCCCGGCCGAAAGTGCTACCAACCGCCGCAGCATCGACACGAACAATCCGGATAGCGGCAAATTCGACCAATCCGCCGTCGCCGGCACATGGAACAGCACGATGCGCCCCTGGCCGCGCGTCTCCGCAGTCACCAAGGGCGTGCCGTCCGACAACCTGGCCCAGGTGCGCTCCGACAACCGCGCATTCGGCTCCGCCAACACCTGGCGTTCCACGGTCACTTCACCCGTCACCGGCAGCCCCGCGAAGGGCGATGTTTCGCCGAACGGCGCGAGTGTTTGCGGCTGTTCCCAAGTCAGCCCGCCGCCCAGCGCGCGTTCCGCACGCAGCGCCACAGGCAGCAGTGAATCCGGCCGTTCCGCCACGCGCGAACCGGCGAAGCGGATCAACAGGCCGCCACGCTGCACCCATTCCGCCAGCTGCGTTTCCTCGCGCCCCGGCGCCACCGGACGGTCGGCCAGAACCAGGACCGAAATCGGCCGCGCCAGCAGCGCCTCCACCGCGCCGCGGCGCAATTCCACGAAGGGTTGCAGCGCGCGATCCAGATAGAACAGATCACCGATCAGCGGCGCATCCGCGCCCGTTTCCGCGCCCGGCAACAGCCCCACCGGACGGCGGCGGAACCGCTCATCCAGCAACAGAACGGCGGCGGCATTGGCCTCGTCCTCGATCTCCAGCCGCACGACCTGGTTGCGCAATTCCAGCGGCAATTCCAGCGCGGCGCTCGCTTGCGTCGCACCCGCCGGCACGGGCACCACCACGCGGCCCAGCGCGCGACCATCGGCGGTGCGCGCGACCACCGCTGCCTCGCCAGCCGCCGGCGCGGGCGTCTGCCGCAGCGTCACATGCAGGCGGTCCGGCTCCGCACGCGGCGCGGCCAACAGGCGGCGCGGCCGATCATCCGCACGCAACACCGTCAACGCGCCGGTTGCTGCCAGCGCCGCGCTCAACTCCGGCGCCGCCAACCCATCCGACACATGCAGCACCGACAGCGCCCCCGCATTCGCGACACGCCACTCCCGCAGCGCCGCCGCCGCAACAGCCGGCTCCGTCGGCCAGGGTTTCGGCCGCAACGCTGTCAGCCGCGCGCGCAAATCCCCCGCCGGCATCGGCCCGATCACGCGCGGTGCCGCCCCGGTTTCCGTCGTCGCCGTGGTCAACATCGCCGAGGGCCGGCCATCACGCGCGGCCACTTCCAGGGCAGCCTGCGCGCTCGCGATGCGCGCGGCCCAATCAGCGCCACTGGCCCATCCATCATCCATCACCACCAGCAGCGGGCCTTCGCCTTCGGTCGCCGCATCCGGCCCGAAAAACGGCCGCGCCAGGCCGATGATCAGCAGCGCCGCCGCCACCATGCGCATCAGCAAAACCCACCACGGCGTGCGCGCGGGGCTTTCCTCCTGGCGCGGCAGATCGCGCAGCAATTCGACGGGCGGGAAGGATTGCGGCCGCGGCTGCGGCGGGGTCACACGCAGCAGCCAATACAGCACCGGCAGCGCCGCCAGCCCCAGCAACAGCCATGGAAACACGAAGCTGATCATTGCGGCGCCAACCCCTGCCACAGCGCCAGCAACGCGGCCGCCCCCGGCTGGTCCGTGCGGTGCGTCGCAAAGCGCCAACCGAATTCACGCGCCATTTGCGCCAGTGCCGCGCGGTGCGACGCCAGTTTTTCCGCGTAGAGTTCACGCACCGCTTCCACGCGCGGCAGCAGCATCGGCGCCTCGCCCGCCAGGCCCTCGAAGCGGCGGCGCCCGGCATAGGGCAGCGTTTCCTCGGCCGGGTCCATCACCTGCAACATCTGCCCGCGCGCGCTGCGGGCGGCGAGTGTGGCCAGCATCGCGCGCGTCTCCTCCAGCGGCGACAGGAAATCGCCGAACAGCACGACGCGACCATGGCGCGGTATGGCCTCCGGCGAGGGCGGCGCCGTCTCGCCCGACAGCGCATTGGCCAGTGTCGGCAACGCGCCGCGGCCATGCATGGCGCGCTGGCCAGGACGCGCGAATTTCACCCGCTCGCCGCCGCGCAACAGCAGTGCGGCGGTGGCCAGCAGCAGCAGGTTCGCACGATCCGATTTCGTCACCTGCGCCAGGTGGCTGCGCCAATCCATGCGCGGCCCGCCGTCGCGCCAAAGCACCACCGTCTGGGCGGCCTCCCATTCGGTTTCACGCACATAAAGCCGGTCGGATTTCGCCGATTGCCGCCAATCCACGCGCGCCGCCGCATCGCCCGGAAGATAGGGGCGGAACTGCCAGAAACTATCACCCACGCCCGCGCGCCGGCGCCCATGCACGCCCTGCATCACGGTCGAGGCCACGCGCTCCGCCTCGACCACCAGGGGTGGCAGATGGGCGCCGGCCGCCTGCGCGTGGTGGACAAGATTAAGCAATGGTCGCCTTCAGCGCCGCGATCATTTCCTCCAGCAACACGCCCTCGGCGCGTGCGGAGAAGGACAGCGCCATCCGGTGCCGCAGCACGGGTTCGGCGAGCGCCAGCACGTCCTCCACACTCGGCGCGAGCCGCCCTTGCAGCAGCGCCCGCGCGCGCGTCGCCAGCATCAGTGCCTGCGCCGCGCGCGGCCCCGGCCCCCAGGCCAATTGCGTGCGGACCGACGACAAACCCGCCGTCTCCGGCCGCGCGCCGCGCACCAGTTTCAAGATGGCGTCCAGCACCGTCTCCGGCACCGGCAGGCGGCGCACCAAGCGCTGCGCCGCGATCAGCTCGGGGCCAGTCACGACCTGTTCCGCGCGGCCCTCGGACGCACCAGTCGTGGCCAGCAGCATCGCGCGTTCCGCCGCGGCGTCTGGGTATTCCACCTGGATTTCCAGCAGGAAGCGGTCGAGCTGCGCCTCCGGCAGCGGGTAGGTGCCTTCCTGTTCGATGGGGTTCTGCGTCGCCAGAACATGGAAGGGTTCGGGCAGGGGGATGATCTCGCCGCCCACGGCCACCTTCTTCTCCTGCATCGCCTGCAGCAGCGCCGATTGCGTGCGCGGGCTGGCGCGGTTGATTTCATCCGCCATCAGCAGCTGGCAGAAGATCGGGCCCTTGATGAAGCGGAAGGCGCGGCGGCCATGTGCGTCCTCCTCCAGCACCTCGCTGCCCAGGATATCGGCCGGCATCAGGTCGGGCGTGAACTGCACGCGG
>JAAFHD010000027.1:4281-9216 GCA_013298245.1 Alphaproteobacteria bacterium | reverse complement strand
GTTCATCCAGGCCCAGCACCGTGCCCAGGGTTTCCACCAGCTTGGTCTTGCCCAGCCCCGGCACGCCCACCAGCAGCACATGCCCGCCCGACAGCAGCGTGATCAGCACCTGCTCCACCACCGCGTCCTGGCCGAAGATCACGCGGCCGATGGAGCCGCGCATCCGCGCCAGGCGATCGGCCATCACTTCGGCCTCCGCGAGGATTTCGGTGGCTTGGGTGTTCAGCACATCTCCCATCCGGTCTTGGCTTTCCTATATGAGTGTGGAGATATTGGTCTCGACGTCGCGCTGGGAAGCTTAGGGTGGCCACAACGCCAGACAAAGCACGGAATGCTGAAGCCGCTGCAATGCAGGCGCTGCCTTTGCCTTTCGCGAAGGCATCTGCCCGCCCGAAGCATGATTGCGGCGACCTTGAGATGCGAATCGCGCGCGACGGCACCTGGTTCTACAAGGGCAGCCCGATCGGGCGGAAGGAACTGGTGTGCCTGTTCGCCTCCGTGCTGAAGCGCGAGCCGGATGGCACCTACCTGCTGGAAACGCCGGTGGAGCGCGGGCGGATCGAGGTGGAGGATGCACCCTTCATCGCGGTGGAGCTGTTCTGGCGCAATGATGAATTCGGCTGCCAGGTGCTGAGTTTCCGCACGAATTTGGATGAGGTTGTGACGGCCAGCGCATCGCGCCCCATCACCGTTCACCTCTGCCCGCGCACGCGTGAGCCGCGGCCCTATGTGCTGGTGCGGCCGGGGCTGGAGGCGAAGATCAACCGCGCTGTTTTCTACGAATTGGTGGCGCTGGCGGAACCCGAAGTGATCGCCGGGCGCGAAATGCTGGGCGTGTGGTCGCAAGGCGTGTTCTTCCCGATCGACGAAGCACAGGCGCAGGAACTGGCCGCGGAGTGATGCAGGCGGCGGAGATCGAACGCCGCCTGACAGCGCCAGGCGCCTTCGACCTGCTGCGCGCGACGGGCTTGGAGTTGGGCGAAATCCCGACGCAGCCGGCGGCGGTGCTGGTGCCCATCGTGCTGCATCAAAAACCCGCGATTTTGCTGACGGCGCGGGCGCAGCATCTGCGCCGGCATGCGGGGCAGGTGGCGTTTCCGGGCGGGCGGCTGGAGCCGGGCGAATCGCCCGAGGATGCGGCGCTGCGCGAGACGGAGGAGGAGATCGGCCTGCCGCGCGATTGGCCACGCGTGCTGGGGCGGATGCCGCAGCACCTGACGGGCACGGGCTATGCGGTGACGCCGGTGCTGGGGTTGCTCGCGCCTGGGTTTTCGTTGGTGCCAGATGCGAATGAGGTGGAGGAGGCGTTCGAGCTGCCACTGTCAGTTTTGCTGGACCCGGATGCACCGCGGCGCGAGGCGCGGGAATGGAAAGGCAAGCTGCGCGAATACTGGGTGTGGCCGCATGAGCGGCACTACATCTGGGGTGCGACGGCGAGCATTCTGGTGAACCTGGCGCGGGTGTTGCGCGCGTGACGGCACGGGTGGTTTTCTGCGGCCAGGCGCTGCTCGACCACAGCTTTTTCCTGGATGAGATTGATGCGCCGCCGTCGAAGATGACGGCTCGGCGGTATACGCCCGGCGTGGGTGGCATGGGCGCGCATGCGGCGATTGCTGCCGTGCGGCTCGGCGCGCAGGCGGTGTTCCTGGGCCGCGTTGGCGATGATGCGAATGGCGAGGCGGTGCGTGACGCGCTGCACGCGGAAGGCGTGGATGTGACGCATCTGCGCCGCATGCCCGGCGCGCGCACCGCGCTCTCGGCGGTGATGATCGACAAGCGCGGCGAACGCGCCATCGTCACCTGGCGCGGCGAGGGGTTTTCGCCCGATGCCGAATGGCTGCCGCTGGAAGCGCTGGATGGCGCGGGCGCCGTGCTGTCCGACCCACGCTGGCCGGAGGGTGCCGCGCGTATCTTCGCCGCCGCCCGCGCGCGGGGCATTGCCGCCGTTATGGATGGCGAAAAATCCGAAGCACGGCTGCTGATGGATGTGGTGCCACGCGCCGACCATGTGATCTTCGCAGAGCGCGGCCTGTCGGTCTGGGCACCCGCCACGCAGACGCTGGCCGC
This sequence comes from Alphaproteobacteria bacterium, assembly GCA_013298245.1. Lineage (GTDB taxonomy): Bacteria > Pseudomonadota > Alphaproteobacteria > Acetobacterales > Acetobacteraceae > Rhodovarius. Next base: position 7,149 of record JAAFHD010000027.1, on the reverse strand, counting down.
GCTGCGCCGCGCATTGGAATCCGGCCCGTTGCGCCTTGCCGCCGTCACGCGCGGCGAACGCAGCACTTTGTGGCTGACGCCCGGCGACACTGCCCTGCGCGAAACCCCAAGCTTCCCCGTCGACGCGCACAACACCACCGGCGCCGGCGATGTCTTCCACGGCGCCTATGCCGTGGCGGTCGCGGAAGGCCAACCCATCGCCGACGCGCTGCGCTTCGCGGCCGCCGCAGGCGCGTTGCGTGCGCGCGACGGCGAGACACCGAACCGCGCCATGGTGGACGCCATGCTCGCCGGCAGTCCATAAACGCGTATGCCCTTGTTGATCGCTGCCCTGGCTTTCCTGTTGCCGCTGGTGGCCCTGCTGCTGTGGCGTTCGCTGCGCCCCGGGCAGCAGCCCAGCGCCTGGCTTCTCATCAGTGCTTTTCTGGCCGTCGTGCTGGCGATCGGCGGCGCGATTTCCTACGGGATGAATCGCAGCATCGAACGCGGCGAACGCTACGTGCCCCCCACCTGGGAACGCAGCGGCGAGGGCGTGACGCCGGGCCATGGCGACCGGCGATGACACCGGAATTCCTGCGTCGCCCCACGCCCGCCGCGGTGCTGGCGGCGCTGCCTGGTGCGCGCGCGGTGGGCGGCGCTGTGCGCGACCACCTGGCCGGGCGGCCCACGCATGATGTGGATGTCGGCGCGCCCTTCCCGCCGGATGTGATCGCGGCGCGTTTGCGCGATGCCGGGTTGCGCGTGTTCGAGACGGGGTTGTCGCATGGCACCGTCACGGCGCTGCTGGACCGGGAGGGCGTGGAGGTCACGTCCCTGCGCCGCGACACGAGCACCGATGGCCGCCACGCGGAGGTGGAGTGGATCACCGATTGGCGCGAGGATGCGGCGCGGCGGGACTTCACCATCAACGCGATGTCGATGGGCGCGGATGGTGTGCTGCATGACTATTTCGGCGGTGCTGACGATTTGCGCGTGGGGCGCGTGCGCTTCGTGGGCGATGCGGCTGCGCGGATCGCGGAGGATTATCTGCGCGCGCTGCGGTTCTTTCGGTTCTGGGCGCGGTATGGTGTGGGTGCACCGGATGCGGCCGCCGTGGCCGCGATCCGTGATGCGGTGCCGGGCTTGGCGCGGCTGTCGCGCGAACGCGTTTGGATGGAGATCAAGCGGCTGATGCAGGCGCCCGATCCGCGCGACGCGCTGCGGCTGATGGCGTCGCTCGGCGTGCTGGAAGCGGTGCTGCCCGAAGCGGGCGATGCATCGCGCCTGCACACGCTGCTGGCACAGGAACCCGCGCTGGATCCGTTGTTGCGCATCGCCGTACTGTTGCGCGTCGGCTCTGATCTCGACGCACTGCGCGAACGCCTCCGCCTATCGGACGACGAAGCACAACGCCTGCGCGCGCTGCACGACCTGCGCGACCTGGATGCGCCCTCGCCGCACGAAGCGCGCGCCCGCATCCGCGCCCGCACCACACGCGCCACCGCCGGCGAAATCCTGTTTGTCGCCGCGGCCGAAAACCCCGCTGCCGCCACCCGCATCCCGCAGATGGGCTTCGCGCCCGGCCCCGACTTCCCCCTGCAAGGCCGTGACGCCATCGCCGCCGGCATCACCCCCGGCCCGCGCATGGGCGCGCTGCTGGCCGCCACGCGCGACTGGTGGCTCGACACCGGCGCCACCGCCGACCACGCCACCTGCCTCGCCAAACTCAAGGAACTGGCGCAGAACGCGGCCCCATGACCAAGGCCTGGCCGCTCCTGAGACGCCTGTGGCGCGAGACGCTGGTGCCCTTGCGCCTGCGCATCCTCTTCGCCGCCTTCTGCACCATCGGCGTCTCGGCCGTCACCGCGCTCTACCCCATCGTCATCCAGCAGGCCTTCGACGCCTTCGCGCGCGGCGACGCCAATATCGCCTGGGTGCTGCCGCCCATCATCATCGCCGTCACCACCGCCCGCGGCGCCTTCATGTTGGGCCAGCAGCTCACCATCCAGGACGTAGTTCTGCGCGCGCTGGAAACGCTGCAAACCCGTCTCTTCGCCGCCCTGACCCGCGCTGACCTCGCCCCCATTACCGCCGAGGCGCCAGCCCGCCACGCCGCGCGCTTCACCACCGACGCCACCGCCATCCAGGAGGCGCTGACGCGTGCCATGGGCGGCGCCTCGCATATGCTGACGGTGATTGGCCTGGTGCTGTCCATGCTGTGGCTGGACTGGAAACTCGCGCTGATCGCGGCGCTGCTTTACCCGATCGCGGTGTGGCCGATTTTGCGCGTGGGCAACCTGATCCGCCGCGCCGCGTTTGGCATGCAGGACCGTGTGGGCGATGCCTCCGCGCTGGTCACTGAAAGCGTCGCCGCCGCGCGCGTGGTGCGCGCCTATCGCCTGGAAGCGGCCGAGGAAACGCGCGCCGCCTCCGCCTTCGCCCGCCTTCGCGCATCGCTCTTCACCATGGGCGCCGCACGCGCGCGCCTTGACCCTTTGCTTGAAGTGCTCGGCGGCCTCGCGGTGGCCATCGTGCTGGGCTTCGTCGGCTGGCGCGTGGCCACCGGCGAAGCGACCATCGGCCAGTTCACCGGCTTCGTCGCGGCATTGCTCATCGCATCCCAACCCATCCGCGCACTCGGCTCGCTGAACGCCGCCCTGCAACAAGGCATCGCCGGCCTCACCAGCGTCTATGGCCTGATGGACACGCCGCGCCGCGTTGTCGATGCGCCCGACGCGCGGCCCCTGCCCGCCGGCCCCGGCCGCGTCGAATTCCGCAACATCTCCTTCGCCTATCCCGGCGCAGCGCCCGCGCTGAGCAACGTCTCCATCACTGTCGAACCAGGCCGCACGGTGGCCCTGGTCGGCGCATCCGGCGCCGGCAAATCCA
>JAAFHD010000027.1:0-4271 GCA_013298245.1 Alphaproteobacteria bacterium | reverse complement strand
GCCGTCCTGATCGACGGCGCGGACCTGCGCCACGTCACCATCGCATCGCTCCGCGACGCCATCGCCTATGTCGGCCAGGAGGCGCTGGTTTTCGACGATACCGCTGCCGCCAACATCGCCTGCGGCAAGCCCGGCGCCACCCAGGCCGACATCGAATCCGCCGCCCGCGCCGCCCGCGCGCATGACTTCATCGCGGCACTTCCGCAGGGCTACGCCACCTCACTCGGCCCCGGCGGCAATCGCCTCTCCGGCGGCCAGCGCCAGCGCATCGCCTTGGCCCGCGCCCTGCTGCGCGACCCGCGCGTATTGCTGCTGGACGAAGCCACCAGCGCGCTCGACGCCGAGAACGAAGCCGCCATCCAGGACGCCATCGCGCAATTGCGCGGCGGGCGCAGCGCGCTGGTCATCGCGCATCGCCTTTCCACTGTGCAGGACGCGGATCTCATCGTGGTGATGCAGGACGGCCAGGTGGTCGAACAAGGCACCCACGCCGAATTGGTCGCGCACGCCGGCGCCTATGCCCGCATGGTTACCGCACAAAGCTTCGACTGAAACGCTCAGCCCCGAACGCGCACCACCGTCACTGAACACGGCGCATCCCGCGCCACCTCCGCCGAAACCGACCCCAGCACACGCCGCGACACACTGTCGCTGCGCGCGCCCAGCACCAGGTGGTCCACGCGGTTCACCTCCGCGAATTCCACCAGTGCTGCGGCCGGGTCCAGCGCTTCCAGCACATGATGCGTGAGCCGCGCCTCCGGCAGGTTCAGCGGCGCCGCCCAGTGCCGCAGCTCGATCAACCGCCCGAGATGCTTGTTCCGCCCCTGCTCATCCAGTGTCATGTCGGAGCGGATCAGGTGCAGCTTCAGCACATTCAGGCAGGCCACGCGCGCGCCTGGAAAGGCGCTCATCACATGCTGCACGGAGCGGCGCAGTGCGGCCGACAATTCATCCGTCAGCGCATCCAGATCCAGCGCCACCGCCACGATCGGCGCATCCGCCGCCGCCTGGCCGGGCAGGTCGCGCTTCAATTGCGGCGCGTATTCCGGGTTGAAACGCCGGCGCAGCCGCTGCGCCCACGGATCCCGCGCGCGCTTCTCCGCGCGCGCCGTCAGCGCCACCTGCTCCGGGTGGCGCAGCGCCAACGCCAGCTGCGCCGCACTTGGGTAGCGCCGCGCCGGCTCCACCTCCATGCAGCGCAGGATGATCTCCTGCAGCCAGGGCGGGATGGATTTTTCGCGTCCGCGCGGCGGCATCGGGTCCCACCACAAGCGCTGCTTCAGCCCCTTCAGCGATTGCGGATCGGCATAGGGCCGCACATTGGTCGCGAAGAAATACAGCATCGCGCCCAAGGCAAAGATGTCCGACGCCGGATCGCCACGCACCCCCATCACCTGCTCCGGCGCCATATAGGGTGCGGTGCCGTAGGGCAGGCGGAATTCCTCCGCCATCAGGTCGGGCAGATGCGCGTGATGCGCCAGGCCGAAATCCACCAGCACCGCGCGCCCGTCCGACTTCGCGATCATGATGTTGGAGGGCTTGATATCCAGATGCACGCAGGCCTGGCGGTGCAGGCTGTCCAACGCATCTGCGATGGCCGCCCCCAGCGCCGCCACCTCCTCAGCACCCAGCGGCAATTCGCGCAGGCGCGGCAGCAGGGACACACCATCGATGCGTTCCATCGCGATCCAGGGCAGCGGTTCATGCCCGGTCGCGACGAAGCGCGGCACATGCGCGCCTGAGAGCCGCGGCAGGATCAACTGCTCCATTTCGAAACCCACAATTGCGGCGGGGTCCTCGCCCTCGGCCACGCGCGGTACCTTGATCAGCAGCGGGAAATCATGGTCCGGATGCTGCGCTTCATACAGGAAGGCCATGCCGCCGCTGTGCAGCGGATCGCCCACCTCGAAGCCGCCAATGCTGCGCCCCCGGTGCGGCATGTCAGCGGCCCCGCATCAGGCGCGTGGCCAGTTGTTCCGGCAGGCCGGCGCGGATGATTTTGGCAGCAGCCCCCTCCACATCATAGGGCACGCGCATCCAGGCGCATTCCAACCGCGTACTGTCGAACAAGCCGTAGCAGGCGGCGGGGTTGCCATCGCGCGGCTGGCCCACGGCACCCAGCACCACCTGCGCGCGGCGCAACGTGACCATGGGGATGGCGATGTTGGGTGTGGGTTTATGCAGCGAAAGCCGCCCTGTCGCGGTGGTGCATGCCAGCAGTGGCACATGCGTATGGCCGGCGAAGATGAAGCGCGCATCGGTGCCGGCCAGGCTGCGCGCGGCGTCACGCGTGCCGGTCACGTAGTGCCATTCGCCAGGCGCCGAGGCATCGGCGTGCACGAACAGCGTGTCGCCCTCGCGCAGCGTCATTGGCAGGCCGCGCAGGAAATCCCGCGCTGACGCATCCAGCTGCGTGGCCGTCCAGCGGATCGCCGCGGCCGCCACATCGTTGAAGCCGCGCGGCCCGATCAACGCCGCTTCGTCATGATTGCCCAGCAGGCACAGCGCGCCCATCGCGCGCAGGCGCTCCACCACCGCCTGCGGATCGGCGCCATAGCCGACCAGATCCCCCAGCGCGATCCAGCGCTGCACGCCGCGCGCCGCCCCATGCGCGAGGCAGGCCTCGAGCGCCTCCAGATTGGCGTGGATATCGGCGAGCAGCGCGATCAGCATGGCATCCCCGCCAGCATGCGGGCCGGTGCCCGCGCGCGGCAAGCCTCAATGCCGCGCGCGGCCCTGGTTCATGCGCTGCTCCAGCGCGGCAGAACAGGCACGGGCGGCGCCCAGCATCTGGCAAGCCCGCGGCTGCCATTCGGCGATCCCCGCCGCCAACAGATCATGCGCGGCATAGAACAGCGCGGCCGCGACCTCCGCCAAGGCCTGGTCATCAAGGCGCGGCGACTGGATGGGCCAGGGCAAGGCGGGTTCATGGGGGCTGGGTGCTTCCTGCATGCCTCCCAGAACCATGCCGGGGTGGCAAGCGGGAGTAACCAAGGGTGGCGCAACAGTATCGGCGCGAGTTTGCAACAATATTGGGACGGTGATGCAACTTATAGTTGCTATGTCGGCTCGCCCACACAGCTGACCCTTGCACCGCGCAGCATGGTGGGTGTGACGGAAGGCGGCGCATCGGCGACCAGCGCGGCCACCTGGGCGGCCACCTCTTCGGATGGCAGCCGTTGCAGCAGGAGCGTCATCGGGTCGCTCAGCCAGGCCGGGTTGCGTGCGGCCAGTGCGGCGCGGGCTGCGGTGACGCCGGGCTGGTCACCGCGCAGCCGCGCGCCGATCAACTGGGCCAGCATGTTCAGCTCGAAGCCGGTGTCGGTCATGCGCTGCGCCCGGTCGACCGCGCCGGTCAGGTTGCCGCTGAGCAGTTCCGCCAGGAACAGGTAGAAATCCATCCAGGCCGGGCGGGATGCTACGAAGATGCAGGCCTCGCGCAGCAGGGCGCGCGCTTCGGGCAATTCGCCGGTGCCGAGCAGGCGCGTGGCGAGGTCGGCCGCGATATCGGGGTCGAGGGGGTTCATGCGCCGCGCATTGCGCAACGCCGCGATCCCCAGCGCCGCATCGCCGCGCGCATACAGCACCGCGGCCAGCGCCTGGTGAACCCGTGGATCGAAGGGCGAGACCTCGACCGCGCGGCGCGCGCGCAGATAGGCCTCCTGCAGCAAAGCGGGGTCGCGTGGTGTGCCGATGCGGAATTGTTCCAGTGCCACCAGGGTCTGCGCCGCCATCACCGGGCCGGTGGCGGCACCTTCCGGCGCCAGCGCATCCAGGCAGCGCGCGATGGCGGGCAGGCGCGCGGGGTCGTAGTGGCGCCAATAGTCGAACAGGCGCAGCACGCAGGAAAAGCCGGGTGTGGCGGGTTCGCCCAGCAGGCGTCGCTCGCGCGACATGATCAGTCCATAAGGCTGTGCGAGGGCGGCGGCCATGAAGCGCACGGAATCCCCGCCGGGTGCGGCCGAGCCAAGCTGGCCATCGAAACTGGCCACCACGCGGCCGCTGGCGACATCGAGCAATTCCGCCGCGACCGTGCCATCCGCGCCCATGCTCGTGCGCAGGCGATAGGTTTCGCCCTGGGTGGAGACGGCGCCATCCAGCACCGCGATTTCCGAAAAGCGCGCCAGTGCGGCGCGCAGGCGGGTGCCCAGTTCCTCGGCGCGCGGTGCCACGTCAGGCGTGGCGGCGCGCACCGGCATGACCGCGACCACGGGCGCGCGATCCGGGCGCTGCGTTGGTGCGGGTGCTGCGGTGGCGCGCTGTGTGATGCG
>JAAFHD010000269.1 GCA_013298245.1 Alphaproteobacteria bacterium | reverse complement strand
CACGCTGCCCGAGGCGTTGTTGTTGGGCGAAATCGTCTCGCGCGGGTTGCGCCGCTGGGTCCTGGAAAAGGGCGCCTTGGCGCAGCGCGTGAAGGTCAGCGACATGCTCTGGGCCAAGCGCCAGGTGGAGCGCTATGGCGCCACCGCGCAGCTGGCCTGGAAGGTGGCCGAGCCGGTCTGGCGCGTCTTCCGCTTGGTGCGCAACCCGATCACCGCGGTCGCGCAGGAAGCAGCACGCGCAACGGCCAACCACACCACCGGACTGCTGGGGGAAAGCCTGCGCCGGGTCGCCACACAGGAATTGATCCTGCAGACCGGCCGCACCGCGATCGACCTCTACGCCGGCCGCCTGCGCCGGTCATCGGAGGAGTTGGGCGCGCTGATCCGCGCCGACGCCGCGACGGCGGCGGAAGAAGCACCGCTGCGTCTGCTGCTGGTCGGCCAGGCGCGCGCGGGCAAGACATCGCTGCTGAACGCGCTGGCCGGTGCCACGCGCGGCCAGGTGGACGCGCCGGTCACGCTCGATGGCGTGCGCGAACATCTGGTGCGGGTGGATGGCAAGCCCGCGCTGAACGTGGCCGACATGCCGCCGCTGTCGGACCAGACGCGCTTCCTGGCGGAAGCCACGCGCGCCGACATCATTCTGTGGGTCGCGGATGCGCGCGGCGCCGACCGCGCGCCTGACCAGGCCGCACTGGCCACGCTGCGCGCCTGGGCGGCTGAACGCCCGGCGCGCCGCGTGCCGCCGCTGCTGGTGGCGATGACCGGCGCTGACCGGCTGGCATCGCCGCCGCGCGCCGATGCAGCTGCATTGCGCGATGCGGTGGCAGCGCTGGACGCCGCCTTTGATGTGCCGGCGGCCGACATCATCGCCGTCGCCCTGCCCGATGGCGGGGCGCGCTGGAATCTGGATGCGCTCTGGGCGCGGCTGGATGCGGCGATGGAACCAGCACGCATTGCGCGCATCGCGCGGCTGTCGGAACAGGACCACCGGCCATCATGGTTGGCCGAGGCCGGTGCTATCGGGCGCGGCGCCTTTGGCGCGGCACGCGCGATATGGAAGCGCCGCGCGTCCTGACGTTCAGCGCGGCTCCAGCAGGGAATTGTGCACCCAGCCCCAGACCGCGCCCTGCTGGCCCACCTGCACCCAGCCGCCGGCGGCGGTCGCGAAGACTTCCAAGCTGGCGCCGCGCGGGACTGTGCGGATGACCTCGCCGCCGCCGCCGGGCGTCGCGCGGATATTGGCGATGCTGCGCTGACCGACCGTCACGCTGCCGCTGGCGGGCACGCTGGCGGCGGCGGGTGCTGCGGGGGCGGGAGGCGGTGCCGGTGCCGGCTGCGGGCGCAGCGTGGTCAGGTCCTGGTCAGGCAAGGGCGGCATGACGCGGCGCTGGTTGCGCGCGGCCGGCTGCCCGCCACCGGCGAAGCAGTTTTCCAGCGTGGCGACATAGGCGCGCGTGGCCTCCGCGCTGGTCGCCCCCACCACGAAATCCGCGACGCGCGGCAGCAGGCCGTCGAAGGTGATGATGGCGATGAAGGGCATGAAAGGGTCATCGCCGCGCCCGGTCGGGTTGACCTGGCCGCAGACGGCGTAGCTGTCGGGCTGCGCCTGGCGATGCACCACCACGCCGCGCTGGCGGCGCGGGTCGGCCGCTTCTTCGCGCAGGCGTGCGCGCAGGCGGTCATTGGCGGCGCGCTGGGCCAGGGCCAGGCGCGGGTCTTCCGCGGTGGGTGTGGCGGCCTGGGCGGGGGCTGCGGGTTGTTCGCAGGCCGTGCGATTGACGCAGCCGCCCAATGCCAAGGTTGCGGCCAAGAGAATCGCAGGTTTCATGCCGGCCATTCAGCGTAAAACCGCCAGGGCGCCAAGGACAAATTTCCGACACCCGGCAATGAAAAAGGCGGCGAGGTTGCCCCCGCCGCCCATCTTCCAGCATTTCGGGCGGTGGCTCAGTCCGCGCCGTTGTGCTTGGGCTCGGGCGCGGCATGGCCGCGCGTCTTGTAGAGCGAGTAGACAATGCCGCCGATGATCAGCGCCAAGGTCACGCCCAGCGAAATCGCGGGGTTCAGCTTGCCCACGATGTTGTTCCAGAAGATCTTCGCACCGATGAAGACCAGCACCATCGCCAGCGCATACTTCAGGTATTCGAAGCGGTGCACCATCGCCGCCAGCGCGAAATACAGCGCGCGCAGGCCAAGGATGGCCATGATATTGGCGGTGTAGACGATGAAGGTGTCGGTGGTGATGGCGAAGATCGCCGGCACGCTGTCCACCGCGAAGATCAGGTCCGCGATGTTGATGATGACGAGAGCCAGGAATAGCGGCGTCGCCCATACAACCATCTTGCCGGTCGTCGTGTCCGGTGCACGGATAAAGAACTTCTGGCCGTGCAGTTCCTGGGTGACGCGCATGCGCTTGGTCATGAACTTCACGACCGGGTTCTTCGACACATCGGTGTCGCCCTCGGGCACGACCAGCATCTTGATGCCGGTGGCGATCAGGAAGGCGCCGAAGATGTAGAGGATCCAGTCATATTGCTGCACCAGCGCCGCACCGACACCGATCATGATGCCGCGCAGGATGATGACGGCGATGATGCCCCACACCAGCGCGCGGTACTGGTATTTCCGCGGGATGGCGAAATAGCCAAAGATCAGGCTGATCACGAAGACGTTGTCGATCGACAGCGCTTTTTCAATGAAGAAGCCGGTGAAATAGGTCAAACCAGCGTGCTGGCCGTCCTCAGTGGTGATCCAGCCGCGGTCATAACCGTACCAGATGGCAGCGCCATACAGCATCGAAAAGCCGATATAGAAGGCGGAAAGCCACAGCGACTCGGAAATACCCATTTCCTTGTCGGTCTTGTTCAGAACACCCAGGTCGAAGGCGAGCAGCGCGCCCACGATCGCCAGGAAGCCCATCCACATCCAGACGGGCTTGCCGATCCATTCGGCAACCAGAAATTCCATGATCCGTTGTCCTCTCTCTGACAGGTTGGGCGCATGGCCATAGACCGGGCTCGGACGCGCACACCTGATGGTGGCGTTTGTCCGACATCGCGCGGGGCGGGGGTTCCGCCGCGTGCCAGAGGGGCCCGGACGGGCGCCCTATGGAGTAACCGTGAACGTTACGCAATGGTTTTTTGGCACCCGCTGTCGCTTTTTCATCCAGCCGGCCGGGCAGGGGGTTTTACCGGGGCCTTGGCGACACTAGCTTGCACGCATCGGCGTCCGGTGGCACATGCCCCGGTGCATTCACACGGGATAGAGGCACCACATGGGTTCGTTCAGCGTCTGGCATTGGCTGGTCGTTCTGCTGGTCATCCTGCTGCTGTTCGGCGGCAACAAGATCAGCGGTCTGATGGGTGACCTGGCCAAGGGCATCAAGTCCTTCAAGGCGAACATCAAGGAAGACGAGAAGGACGCCACGATGGCGCAGCCTGCCGCTTCCGCACCGCCCGCCGGCAACATCACCGGCCCTCAGGGTGCGACCGCCACGGCCGCCGAAGCGCAGCCTGCCGCCCAGGCGGCTGGTGCGCCGCCTGCCGGCAGCCCCCGCCCCGCCGCCTGAACCGCCATGGGCGCGGGCATCCCCGCGCCCGCGGCCGAGGCGATCGTCAAGGCCGGCCAGCGCATGGATGCGCGCGGCTGGGTGCCCGCAACTGCGGGCAACCTGTCTGTTCGCTTGGCCGATGGGCGCATCGCGATCACCAGATCCGGCTTCCACAAGGGTTTTCTCAGCGCGAATGCGTTGATGCTGGTGGATGCGGCGGGCGCTGCGATCGGGTCCTATCACCGGCCATCGGCGGAAACCGGCCTGCATTGCGGCATCTATCGGCGCTTTGCGGACGCGGCTGCGGCGTTGCACGGCCATTCCGTGCCGGTCACCGTGCTGTCGCGCCGTGCGGGGGACCATATCGCGTTGTCGGGCTATGAACTTTTGAAGGCATTTCCAGGCCTGCCCACACATGAGGCCAGCATCCAACTGCCGGTTTTCGACAATGACCAGGATATTGCCCGCCTGCAATCACGGGTGGATGTGGCGTGGGATGCAACACCCGCGCCGCTGCCCGGATATCTCATTCGCGGCCACGGCGTTTATGTCTGGGGCCGCGACATGCCCGAGGCCTTGTTGCGCCTCGAAGCGCTGGAATTCATGCTGGACTGCGAACTTCACGAAGGGAGGTTGCGATGAGCCTTTTGACCGTGCGCGACGCCAAATCCGGCGCGCTGGAACTGCGCGCCGAGGATGGTGACACCATTGCAAAGGCGCTGTCCGCCATCGGCGTGCGCTTCGAACGCTGGCCGCAGGCCGCCATCGCGGCCGATGCGCCGGCCGATGCCGTGCTGGCCGCCTATAAGCCGCAGCTGGACGCCTTCCTGCGCGACACCGGTGCCGGCACGGCCGATGTCATCAAGCTCGACCCCTCGCACCCGCAAAAGGATGCGATGCGCGCCAAGTTCCTGTCGGAACACACGCACACGGAAGACGAGGTGCGCTATTTCCACGCGGGCGCCGGCAATTTCGTGCTGCATGTCGGCGGCCGCGTCTATGACGCGCATTGCACCGCCGGCGACCTGATCAGCGTGCCCGCCAACGTGACGCACTGGTTCGATGCCGGCACCGAGCCCAGCTTCACTGTGCTGCGCGTCTTCACCGACACCACCGGCTGGACGCCGCACTACACAGGCAGCGACATGGCGGAGCGGTTTCCGGCGATCATGGCGTGAGGTCTGATCGCATCGGGATCTTGGCCTGATGCGTGAATCAGCCCGTCAGCAGGTCTGATCGCATCGGGCTTTTGGCCCGATGCGTGAATCAGCCCGTCAGCAGGTCTGATCGCATCGGGCTTTTGGCCCGATGCGTGAATCAGCCCGCCAACAGTGCGGGCAAGAGGTAGTCCAGGAACAAGGCCGGGTTTTCCGCGAACGGGAAATGCCCAATGCCATCCATGCGCTGGAATCGCGCGCCCTTGATACGCGCGGCCGTCGCCTCGCTGGCCTCGGCGGTGCAGGAATAATCGTATTCACCGGTCAGCATGGTCAGCGGGCAGCGTGACGTGTCGATCATCTGCACGCGGTCGCGCATGTCCCAGCCGCCGGAATAGAACAGGATATCGCCGGGGAAGGTGCCATAGCCGCCCTGGCTGTAATGCCACCAGATTTCGGCGGCGCATTCGGCCGGGGATTGCGGTGCGATCAGGCCATCGACCCATTCGGGCGTGAAGACCATGGCGTTGACCTGCGGGTGCAAGGGCCACGGCGTGCGGCGGCCGGGGATGTGATCGGTCGCTTCGCAGGCGATGATCTGGGCGAAGCGGTCGGGGGCGCGCAGCGCCATTTCCAGGCAGATTTCGCCGGACATCGACGCACCCAGCAACACGGGTTTTCCCGCGAACCCCCAGGCGTCCAGAAAACCCAGGATCAGCGCGCAATACAGCTCGGTGTCCAGCGCCCAGGCGCCGGGTGCCGCCCAGGGTTGCGACTTGCCATGGCCTGGCATGTCGAAGGTGACCAGTGAATACCCCGCCAGCCGCGC
>JAAFHD010000268.1:2882-5558 GCA_013298245.1 Alphaproteobacteria bacterium | reverse complement strand
ATCTGTTTCTCGTCCTGCCCATCCGATCCGAGGCGCTGTGGACCTGGTCCCGCCGCTCGCCAACTCCCGCCAAGGGAATGGAGTCGCCATGAACTACGATGAATTCTTCCAGTCGAAGCTGGACGGCCTGCGGCAGGAAGGGCGCTATCGCGTCTTCGCGGAACTCGAGCGCCATCGCGGCAATTTCCCGCGCGCGACGAATCACGGCCGCGCCAACAAGCCACCCGTCACGGTGTGGTGCAGCAACGACTATCTGGGCATGGGCCAGCACCCCAAGGTGCTGAAGGCGATGCATGAGGCGCTGGACCGCACCGGCGCGGGCGCAGGCGGCACGCGCAACATCGGCGGCACCAACACCGACCACATCGCGCTGGAACGCGAGCTGGCGGATCTGCACGGCAAGGAAGCCGCGCTGCTGTTCAACAGCGGCTACATGTCGAACATGGCCACGCTGTCCACGCTCGCCGCGCAGATGCCTGGCTGCGTGGTGCTGTCGGATGCGCTGAACCATGCCTCGATGATCGAGGGCATCCGCCATTCGCGCGCGCGCTGCGTCGTGTTTGAACACAACAGCGTCGAAGACCTGCGTGCAAAGCTGTCGGAACTGCCGCCGGAAACGCCGAAGCTGATCGCCTTCGAAAGCGTCTATTCGATGGATGGCGATGTGGCGCCCATCGCCGCCTTCTGCGACCTGGCGGAGGAATTCAACGCCATCACCTACCTCGATGAAGTGCACGCTGTCGGGCTGTATGGCCCGCGCGGCGGCGGCGTTTCTGAACGCGACAATCTGCAGCACCGCATCGACGTGATCGAGGGCACACTTGCCAAAGCGTTTGGCGTGATCGGCGGCTATATCACCGGCTCCGCGCGGCTGGTGGACTTCGTGCGCAGCTTCGCCTCCGGCTTCATTTTCTCGACCGCGCTGCCGCCCGCCGTCGCGGCCGGTGCGCGCGCCGCGATCATGCACCTGAAACAATCGGATGATGAGCGGGCGATGATGCATCTGCGCGTCTCGCAACTGCGCGCGGGCCTGGATGCGCTCGGCATTCCGCACCTCATGAACCCCTCGCACATCGTCCCGGTGATGGTGTGCGACGCCACGCTGTGCAAACAGATCAGCGACCAGTTGTTGGACGAGCACGGCATCTATGTGCAGCCCATCAACTACCCCACCGTTCCGGTCGGCACGGAGCGCCTGCGCTTCACGCCATCCCCGCTGCATTCGGAGGCGGATATCGAAACCCTGCTCTCCGCGCTGTCCGGCATATGGGCCGCGCTGAAGCTGCAACGGGCTGCGTGAGATGGATGGCATGCGCGCCACGCCGGCGGAGACGCGCGTGGCCACGCGCAAGCCCGTCTTCCCCTTCACCGCGATCGTCGGGCAGGAGGAGCTGAAGCGCGGACTGCTGCTCTGCGCGGTGGATCCGATGATCGGTGGCGTGCTGGCGCTGGGTGATCGCGGCACGGGCAAATCGACGGCGGTCCGTGCGTTGGCGCAGTTGCTGCCCGACATGCCCGTGGTGCTGGGCGACCCCTACAATGCCGAACCCACGGCCGCGACACTGCCTGAACAAGTCGCCATGGTCCGCGTGCCGGTGGTGGATTTGCCGCTCGGTGCATCGGAAGATCGCGTCGTCGGCGCGCTCGATCTGGAACGCGCGTTGACGCGTGGCGAGAAGGCTTTTGAACCTGGGCTGCTGGCGCGCGCGCATCGCGGCTTTCTCTACATCGATGAAGTGAACCTGCTGGAGGATCACCTTGTCGATCTGCTGCTCGACGTCGCCGCCAGCGGCGAGAATGTGGTTGAGCGCGAAGGCATTTCGCTGCGCCACCCCGCGCGCTTCGTGCTGATCGGTTCCGGCAATCCGGAGGAGGGCGAATTGCGCCCGCAGCTGCTGGACCGCTTCGGCCTGGCGGTGGATGTGCGCACCCCGGATGACCTGCCCACGCGCGTTGATGTGGTGAAGCGCCGCGATGCCTTCGAACGCGATCCGCACGCTTTCCTCAAGCGCTACACCCGCGCCGAGGAACGCCAGCGTGCCGCCTTGCTGAAGGCGCGCGCATTGCTGCCCAAGCTGCGCGTGTCCGATGCCGTGCTGGAGGACGCATCGCGCCTGTGCATGGCGCTCGGCACGGACGGCTTGCGTGGCGAACTGACACTCCTGCGCGCGGCGCGCGCATGGTCCGCGCTGTGCGGAAAGCGTGTGGTGGGGCGCGCCGAATTGCGCGATGTCGCGCTGCCAGCACTGCGCCACCGCCTGCGCCGCAACCCGCTCGATGACGCATCCTCCTCCAGCCGTGTGGAGAGGGCGCTGGCCGAAACCCTGCCGGCATGACGCCCGACGCCGCGCATCTGCTGGCGATCGATCCCGCGGGGCTTGGCGGCGTGGTGCTGCGCGCGCCTTTCGGGCCGGCGCGCGATGCCTGGTTGGGCGCGCTGCGCGCCATGATGGGCGACGCGCCATGGCGGCGCATCCCGCCGGACCTGCCGGATAATCGCCTGCTGGGCGGCCTTGATCTCGGTGCGACGCTTTCGCAAGGCCGCCCGGTCGCGGAACATGGCGTGCTGGCGGCGGTGGATGGCGGACTGCTCTGCGTCGCCATGGCCGAGCGCATGGCGC
This sequence comes from Alphaproteobacteria bacterium, assembly GCA_013298245.1. Lineage (GTDB taxonomy): Bacteria > Pseudomonadota > Alphaproteobacteria > Acetobacterales > Acetobacteraceae > Rhodovarius. The sequence continues at coordinate 2,937 of JAAFHD010000268.1, read as the reverse complement.
CCGCCACCGCCGCGCGCTTTTCCAGCGCGATGGATCGCGCGGAAATCGTCGTGGA
>JAAFHD010000268.1:0-2872 GCA_013298245.1 Alphaproteobacteria bacterium | reverse complement strand
CGTGGAACGCGAAGGCCTCCGCCTGACGGCCCCCGCGCATTTCGGCCTGGTACTGCTGGACGAAGGCATCGAGCCGGAGGAACAACCGCCCGCTGCGTTGTTGGAACGCGTCGCGTTTCGGATCTCGCCGGATACCGCACCGGACGTCTGTGACACCACCGCCGCGCGCCTGTGCCTGCCGCGCGTCAGCATGCCCGCCGAGATGCTGGAAGCGCTCACCGTCGCCGCTTCGTCGCTCGGTATCGCGTCACCGCGCGCGGTGCTGTTCGCGATCCGCGCAGCGCGCGCCGCAGCCGCCTTCGCCGGCCGACGCATGGTTGCGGATGATGACGCGGCGCTCGCAGCAAACCTGGTGCTGGGGCCGCGCGCCACGCGCAACCCCACCGCCGAGCAGCCCGAACCGCCGCCTCCACCGCCGCCCGAGAACGAAGACCCCGACAACACGTCACCCGCGCCGACGCCTGAGCAGTTGCAGGAATTGCTGCTGGCCGCCGCCGCCGCGAACCTGCCGCCACACCTGCTGGATGCGGCGCAACTGCGCGCCTTGAACGCACGCCAAGGTGGTGGCCGCGCCGGCGCCGCGCGCCAGCACGCCACAGACGGCCGCCCCATGGGTGCACGCGCTGGCGAACCACGCGGCAACAACCGCCTGGCCGTGCTGGACACGCTGCGCGCCGCAGCACCCTGGCAATCGCTGCGCGCGCGTCCGCCACACGCGCGCATCGCGCTGCGCCGCGAGGATTTCCGCATCCGCCGCTTCAAGCGCCGCAACGAGACCACCAGCATTTTTGCGGTCGATGCGTCGGGGTCTTCCGCGCTGCATCGCCTGGCGGAAGCAAAGGGTGCGGTCGAATTGCTGCTGGCCGATTGCTATGTGCGGCGCGATCGCGTGGCGCTGGTGGCGTTCCGTGGCCAGGCGGCGGAACTGCTGCTGCCACCCACGCATGCGCTCGCGCGCGCCAAGCGCAGCCTGGCCGCGTTGCCCGGCGGTGGGCCGACGCCGCTCGCATCGGGCCTGGACGCCGCGCTGCAATTGGCACGCGCTGAAGAACGCGCAGGCCGCGCCGCGCTGGTCGTCATCATGACCGATGGCCGCGCCAACATCGCGCGCGATGGCACCCCCGGCGCCACCCGCGCGCAGGCCGAAGCGATGGACGCCGCGCGCGCCCTGCGTGCCGCGCGCGTCAGCGCCATTCTGCTCGACACCGCACCGCGCCCGCAGCCGGCCGCGCGCGCGCTGGCCGAAGCGGCGGGCGCCATATACCTGCCCATGCCGGCGGCGGATGCGGCGCGCATGTCGCGTGCGGTGGGCGCCGCGGTGCAACGGCTCGATGCGGCCTGACCATGGCCGACAACCCCGACTGGGCCTGGGATGCGCGCGACTGGCCGAATGCGGCGCATAGCCGCTTCGTGCCGGCCGCCGGCCTGACATGGCATGTGCAGCGCGCAGGCGCGGGCCCACGCGTGCTGCTGCTGCACGGCACGGGTGCCGCGACGCATAGCTGGCGCGGCGTCTTTCCACTGCTGGCGTCGCGGCATGATGTGCTGGCGCTGGACCTGCCCGGCCATGGCTTTTCGGGATTGCCGCCGCGCGCGCGCATGGGCATCGGTGGCATGGCGCGTGACATCGCGGCGCTGCTGGCGGCGGAGGATTTTGCGCCCGACATCATCATCGGCCATTCGGCTGGCGCTGCCATCGCGGCGCGGTTGGCGCTTGATGGTCTCGCGGTGCGCCGCATCATTTCACTGAACGGCGCGCTGCTGCCGCTGACAGGGTTGGCCGGTCAGGTGTTTTCGCCGGTCGCGCGCATGCTGGTGGGCCTGCCCTTCGTGCCCTGGATGGTGGCCTGGCGCGCGGCGGATCGTGCGACGGTCGCGAAGCTGCTGGCCGATACCGGATCGCAGCTGGATGCGCAGGGCATCGCGCTCTACGCGCGACTGTTCCGCCGGCCAGGTCATGTCGCCGGCACATTGGCGATGATGGCGCAGTGGGATTTGCACGGCTTCGCGCGAGACCTGCCGAAGCTGACCGTGCCGCTGACGCTGGTCGCCGCGCTGAACGACCGCACCATCAGCCCCGATACCGCGCGCCGCGTGCAGCGCATCCTGCCGGCAGCGAGCGTGGTGGAATGGCCGGGCCTGGGCCATCTGGCGCATGAGGAACAGCCGGAGCTTCTCAACGCGCTGCTCGCCCCCATCTGCGAGACGGCATGAAGCTTCCGACCGAACACGCCCGCCGCGCTGAATTGAACTACGAGGTGCATGCGCGCCCGCCCGATGCACTGGGCGCGCCGGTGCGTGTTTCCTATCTCGCGCTGCTGCTGGATGGCGCGCAACGCGCCGCCGCCTGCGCCCATGTGCGCAGCCTGGCGCTGCGCCATGGCGTGACACCGCCGGCGGAAAACGCGAACCATTTCTCCGCTGATCTCGGCGCCTTCCGCATCAAGTGGGAACAGCACACCGAATTCCACCGCGTCACCTTCATGCGCGATGGCGCCGCTGCGCAGCCCTTCGCGGAGCCCGCGATCGCGGCTGTGCCGGCCGATTGGGTGGCGGCAATTCCTGGCGAATTGCTGGTAGCGGCCGATCTGGAATTGCTGCCGGACGCCGAGGAAACACTCGCACTCGACCTGTTCGGAACGCACCAGCTGGTCGGCTCCATGGTGCAGGGCGGGCGCGGCATGGCGTTCACCGATTTCCGCATCGGCCAGCACGGTTTCGCGCGCTTCCTGGTGCATGCAGGCAGCATGTCGCCGGTGCAGGCGGGGCGGAATGTGCAGCGCCTGCTGGAGATCGACACCTATCGCATGATGGCGCTGCTGGCGGTGCCGGTGGCGCGCGCGCTGGGGCCTGCGTTGTCGCGTTGGGAGGG